>NZ_DCBW01000035.1:0-19452 GCF_002313585.1 Microbacterium sp. UBA1097
AACCTCCCTGGGCAGTACAGCTAGGTCTCACCCAGCGCGAGGTGCGCTGTATGACTGTCTGTGACGATCAGTGGCGCAGCCGGTCAGGAAGTACCCGAACCTCCCAGCCCGTGACCGCGGCGATGACCTCGCACAGCGATTCGGCCTCGGAACGCGCCGCGTCGGCCGAGTCGGTCGACAACACGTCGATCGTCAGGGGTGGCGGCTCACCGAACTTCGGTATCTCGATCAGCGCTCGGGCGCCGGAGGGCAGAGTAACGGCGGTGCGAGGGGTGCCCGCATCCGTGATCACGCCCTCGGCAGCGTTCGCGATGATCGTCAGGGCGTCGAGCTTGGTGGTTGCGGTGTCGGCGACAACAGTCGCGACGAACGCGGTCGGCGCAGCATCCATGCACACAGTGTGGCGCACTGCGACCCGGCCAGGGCTGAGGACGAGCGGCAGGCAGACTCAGCCTTCGTGGGACCAGGCGCGCAGCCGCCGCAGCAGCGGGCGCTTCTTCTCGAGGTGCCCGTGCATCCGCCGCAGAATGTCATCGAGCGCTTCGATGGCCTCCTCGATGTGCGGCCCCTTGTTGAGCATGACGCACTCAGCGCGTTCGCCGGCCGCGGCATCCGTCACCTCCGCGCGGGTAGGCACCCCGTTACCGGCGAGGGAGTCGAGCACCTGCGTCGCCCAGATCACCGGAACGTGCGCCGCCTCGCACAGCCAGAGGATCTCTTCCTGCACCTCCGCGAGCCGCTCCCAGCCGGCCTCCACACCCAGGTCGCCGCGGGCGATCATGATGCCCACCCGTGGCCGTTGCATGAGCTCAAGGAGGATTTCGGGCAGCGCCCGGAAGGCGCGCACCGTCTCGATTTTCACAACGACGCCCAGGTGCCCGGCACCCCGCGAGTCGAGCTCGTCGAATAGGCGTGCAACGTCGCCGGGGGAGCGCGCGAACGAGAGCTGCACGATGTCGGTGAATCCGACGACGTCATCGAGAGCTCGCAGATCCTCGTCGGTGAGCGCCGAGATGGGGAGGTCGGTGTCGGGAAGGTTGATGCCCTTCTCGGCACGCAGTTTCGTTCCCCGCGGCGAGGCCAGGGTGACTTCGACCTCCGCGACGCGCCGGCCGTCAGTTACCGCCACGGCGCGCACGAAGCCCTCGATCTTGCCGTCATCGAAGAGCACCCGGTCGCCGACGCGGATCACGTCGAGCGCTTCGGGCACGGTACAGCCGACGTGGTGTCGTCCCTCGTGCGTGAATCCCGGTTCCGCATCCGGACGCAGTTCGACGATGTCGCCCCGATGGACCCGCAGCGCCTGGTCGACCGAGGGCACCGCGCCGACCCGGGTCTCGCGACCATCGACATCCAGCACTGTCCCGGTTCCGATATACGCGGTGCGGTCGCCGTCGATCCGCGCCCCGCCATCGCGCACCGCGACGACGGTCATGTACCGCGAGCGCCCGCGGGTGTCGGTGAATTCGACGGTGTCGTCGATCCGAAGGCGAGCAAGCCACGCGGCATCCGTGACGGGAATCTCCCCAGGGGGTGGAGCCGACCCGTCAGCGCTCGGGGCGACCAGCCAGACCGACGCCGGCTCGATCACGCGTCCCAGAGCGTCGCGCGCGGGAGACACCTTGACGACCCGTGGCCCCGGCTCGAGGGAACCGGTGCGCACCTTCGGCCCGGCGAGGTCGGTGGCGATACGGATGCCGGTCCCCGCGGCCCGCGTGTGCCTGGCCATCCGCTCCCACGCTGCAGAATCGTCGTGCGCGCAGTTGATGCGGGCGACATCCATGCCGGCTCGGGCGAATCGGGCGACCAAGGCGGGATCGTTCGCGGCTTCGCTCGGCAGTGTGACCATGATCCGAGTGTCGCGGTCGTCGGCCGTGCCGCCCAGCAGCGCTGCCGCGTTCACGCTCAGGGGAGTGGGCGGACGAGGCTCGGCATCCGGTCCGGGGTTGTCGTGATCGCCCGGCGCGACGTGCCCGAGTGCAGCATCGATCGTGCCCACTACCGCATCAAGGTTGCGCAGAACATCGGCTTCCATCCTCCCGAGCGACGAGAGCCCCTCTGCGGTCAGGCGATCTTGCAGGTCCCGTAGGTCCCGTGAACGCAGGGCGACATAGCGGATGAGATTGGCGGCGCCGGCAGCATGGACGGGATGTGCGCGAGAGAGGGGAACGGATGCTGCTCGCTCGGCATCCTCGACCGCAGAGCGGAGGTCCATGAGTTCGGCACGAAGCGCGTCGAGCCGTTGAGAACGAGGAGTATTGAGCATCGTCCGACCTCCACCTTCGACGTTAGCTCTCCGGCGCGCGCTGTGGCAGAGCCCGGGGCGTGAATATCCGGCGCGTGGAGCTCGCTCACCCCGGGATGACGTCGGCGACGGTCACGGTGTTCCCGCCTGCGATCATCGTCCGGGCGCAGGCGACATCCAGACGCGCGATGGCCAGCCCCGGGTGGTCGAAGGTGTCAGCTTCGGTCGGGGGCTGAAGCGCAGCCTCGATTGCCGCATGATCAATGACGACGCCGTACTGTTCGGCCAGATGTGTTGCCACCGGCACGACCAAGCCCCGCACGACGTTCTCGTCCCAGGGCTGCAGTTCCACGATCACCAGGCGATCCGACAACGCGCCGTAGAACTGCGCAATCCGCTTCTCGTACGGCGCGGTCACAGTGATGACCAGGCGAGCGAGCGGGAAGCGCTCTGACTGCCAGATCTCACGCAGGATCGACACGTCGGGCTCCGTCGTTCCCAGGCGCGCGAGCTCGTCGACGTCTTCGACGACGACGACCGTTCGGCGGGTCAGCGCCGACAGCGTATCGCGCAGCAGCATCGCCGGCTCACCATCCACTGTCGTACCGGGATCGAAGAAGAGGGTCGGCAGCGGATCCTCGAGGTCGAGAAGAAGGCGCGCGATCTCTGCCGCAAGGCTGGTCTTGCCGCAGCCGCGTCGACCCACGAGAGCGGGGATCAGTGGCTGGTCGCTGAGGAGGTACGCGGCGACATCCAGGGCTTCGCGTCCTCGAAGAAGACCCGCCAGTGGATCGGTGCGCGCCGGGGGAGCCTCCCCGTCGGATGCCTCGGATTGCTCGGTGTCGTCGGCGCGGGGACGGGTCGGGGAGCTTTCCTCAGGCAACAGGTCGGCTACCGCGAGGTCTCCCCGCAGGGCCGCCTGCAACCGCATTGCCAGGGCCGCGGCATCCGGCGATGCCGTGATCATGTTGCGCACCTCGGCTTCGTTGCCGATCGTCTGCCCGGCAGCGAGAAGGCGGTGAAGCAGCGCCTCGCCGTCACTGCCGAAGGCATCCCGGAACTCGCCGGTCCAGTTCTGCGCGAACGCGGATGCCGCGTGCGTCACTGTCGCGTGATCAGAGCCCCAGCGCTTGGCTTCGGCCTTCGCGAGACCGACCAGCCCACGGATGGACAGCGAGTCGGTCGCGCGCATCGATCCCTCCCTGCGCCGACGGCTCGGGTCGTCGCCACGACGCTTGATAACAGTTCTAGCGCGGTTCTGGCGTTTCCCACTACTGCCCGCAGGTGAGACTGCCAGACTCACAGTCATGAGAACCAGAGCATTGAGTGCAGTTGTCGCCGGAGTCTTCGCTGTGTCGATCGCCCTGAGCGGTTGCTCGCAAAGCAACGAGCCCGTCATCGCGCCCGTGACGATGGACGCCGGGGACCTCCAGGGAGAGACTGTCGAGCTGATCGTCGACCAGGTGCTGAATATCAACACCGGCGATCTGGCGGTCGAAAGCTACAGCGGCGAAGTAGCCGACCCGGCTGTCGCCGAGTTCGTCGCCGGATACACGGACGGCTCTGCAACCTTCAACCCCGGCGTGAAGGCGCTCAGCGTTGGAACCACCGAGGTCGTGCTGTCCAACAGCGACGGCGGCATTCAGGACGTGACCTTCACCGTCGAGGTCACCGAGAAGAAGTGACGGATGCCCCGCGAGCTGCTCGCGGGGCATAGTCTCGAGCCATGCGTGCAACCGTCATTCATGGTGCCCGAGACGTCCGACTGGAGGCCGTCCCCGATCCGGTGCTGTCGACCGGTGGCGACGCGATAGTTCGCGTCGTCGCGGCGTGCGTGTGCGGTTCAGACCTGTGGTCGTACCGCGGAATCGCGCCCACCGACGAGCCACACCGGATCGGGCACGAGTTCATCGGCGTCGTCGATTCCGTCGGGGACCAGGTTGAGCTGGTGCGGCCGGGCGACTTCGTGATCGCGCCGTTCTACGTGTGCGACAACACCTGCCTGAACTGCCGCAACGGGGTCAGTACGTCTTGCCTGAACGGCGGATGGTGGGGCCAGGATGACCGGCTCGGCGGCTTCGCCGACGGCGGTCAGGGTGAGCGGGTCCGTGTGCCGCTGGCCGACGGGACACTCGTGGTCGTGCCCGGTCCCGTCGCTGACGAGGAGATTCCGGGCCTGTTGTCGTTGGCAGACGTGATGGGAACCGGCCACCACGCCGCCGTGAGTGCGGGTGTGCAGCCCGGTGACACGGTGGTCGTTGTCGGTGACGGTGCGGTGGGTCTGTGCGGCGTGATCGCCGCCAAACGGCTCGGCGCTGCCGAGATCATCGCGATGTCTCGCAATCCGCAGCGTCAGGCGCTGGCTTGGGAACTGGGGGCAACCCACATTGTTGCCGAACGTGGTGACGAGGGCGTCGCTGCGGTGCGACAGCTCACCCAGGGGATCGGCGCCGACCGGGTCCTCGAGTGCGTCGGGACCAAGGAGTCGATGGCTCAGGCCTTGGCATCCGCGCGCCCCGGCGGACGAGTCGGGTTCGTCGGAGTGCCGGCTGGCGGCCCGGAGCTGCCTATTCGCGACATGTTCAACCGCAACGTCGGTGTCGTCGGTGGTGTCGCGCCGGTCCGGGGATACATCGAAGAGCTGCTGCCTGACGTGCGGTCGGGGTCGATCACGCCGGGCAAGGTCTTCGATCTGGAGCTTCCGCTGAGCGATGTCGCTGAAGCGTACGCGGCGATGGACGAACGTCGTGCGACGAAGGTGCTGTTGCGCCCGTAGCCCGTAGCCCGTCGCCCCCGCATCTGTAGCGGGGACTTTCGTCGGGCGCCATTTCCGACGTTGTCTGTAACAATGTTCGGATGCAGCTCGAGGCGCAGGATTACGCGGCGATCCTCGACGTCCTCGAGTCGGTAGCCGGCTCACACGACACGCGGGACTATGCCGCGCGCGTGAGTGCCGGGCTCTACCGACTGTTCCCATGCCAAGGGGCCTCGTGCACCGAGATCGACGTCGCCGGGCGTCGGGTGGTCTCCGAGCCAGCGCCGCCGTTCCCGTCAGGCTGGATCGCCCAGTACGGGCCCGCGTTCGAGAAGTTCGCCTGGCAGCATCCGCTGTTCGGCGGATTCATCTCCGGCGAGCGGGTCGGTCCGACCACGTGGGATGTGGATGGAGCTGAGCGTGCCTTCGCGCGCACCGAGCTCTACCGCTCGTTCTACGAACCCAACGGTGTTCGTCGCCAGACGGTGTTGATCTTCCCGACGTCCCATGGCACCTCGATGGTGATCTCGATCGACTGTGCCGCCACCCACCCCTGCGGGCACCGTGAGGCAGCGATGCTCTCGACCATCGCGCCCTTGCTTGAGACCAGCTATCGCCTGGTCAGCAGAGCCGAGGGAAACCTCGTCTGGCCCTTTGCGGATGCCGACGGGTCGACGATGAGAGCGGCCGCGGCACCGCCCGTGGCGCCTGCTCCACTGGAGCCACTGAGTGAGAGCCCGCAGAAGCTGACGATCGATGACGCGCAGTTGCGAGCCCATAAGGCGTTGCGATCGGCGGGCTTGACTGCACGGCAGGCCGAGATCGCCCTCCTGGTCGCGAGCGGTGCGGCGACGTCCCAGATCGCAACCACATTGCAGATCTCCACGGGAACCGTGCGCAAACATCTTGAAGCCGTTCATGCGACGCTTGGCGTCTCCAGCCGCGCCGCCGTCGCCGCGACAGTCATGCGCCTCGTCCACCCCGAGGCCGCGGGGATCCTCGACCAGCCGCTGCTCTCGCGCTGACGTCGGCCCCGCGGACACTGCACCGGCGGACCATCGACGGCCTCGGGGGCCAAGATCGATGGGTGGACCGCCGGTGCAGTCCCTGAGCCTCGCGGCGCGGGACCCACGACGATCCCGGATGCTGCGACGCTCCCCTCCGCCTACGGCGCTACGAGGACGATCCAGATCCGGCCATACGACATTTCGCGTAGCTGAAGGTTAGACGCGTCTGCGGCGTACGCTGGCACCTATGCGACCACCGAGCCCTGATCCCACAGGCCCCGGCCAGGAGTCGGTCTGGGACTACCCGCGGCCGCCGCGTCTGGAGCACGTCGACCGCCGCATCGTGGTCGAGTTCGCAGGTGAGGTGATCGTGGACGCGCGGGACGTCGTCCGGGTGCTCGAGACGAGCCATCCTCCCGTCTACTACCTTCCGATCGACGCCTTCGTTCCCGGGGTGCTGCGCCGGGGGGAGGGCGCATCGTTCTGCGAGTTCAAAGGACGGGCTGCGTACTTCGATGTCACGGTGAACGGGCGGGTGACCCCGCGCGTCGGGTGGACCTATCCTGAGCCGTCCCGTGGTTTCGAAGACCTCGCCGGCCGCGTCGCGCTATATCCCGCTCCGATGGACCGGTGCACGGTCGACGGCGAGCTCGTCACACCCCAGCCGGGAACCTTCTACGGCGGCTGGGTCACGAGCGAGATCCGGGGACCCTTCAAGGGCGTCCCGGGTTCCGCCGGCTGGTAGCTCGACTGAGCTCCGGAGCAGAAAACCAGGTGCCGCGATGTCAGGTGCCGCTGAGGTCGATGTCGCCGAGGTCGTCGATCTCGGGCCCGGTTGTCAGAAGAACCTCGGCGTCCAGCGTCAGATCGATGACATCGCGCAACAGGCCTCCGAGCGTGGTCGCGCCCAGGAGCCGCAATTGGTCAAGTTGTCCCAGTGGCGCGATGGCCGCGAGCTGCCACGCCGATTCGACAGGGTCCTCCGAGAGCTCGACGTTCGGATCCCAGCGCACGTCACTGAACTCGGCAGCACGGGCGAGGACTCGACGCACGATCTGCTCAGCCTGCGCGTGCAACGGCGCAAGCTCATCGCTCCACTCCAGTTCCGGAATGGGTGTCACGGATGCCGCCGGGTACGGATCGTCCTCGAGCCAACGGTCCACGGCTACTCTGGTGCCCCCGACGGCGATCACGTGCAGATCATCGGCCCGCGGGTCGACCTGCAGGATCCGGGCCATGGTGCCAACGGAGAACCGCTGGTCCCCGCCTCCCGCCTCGCTGCCGCGTTCGATCAGGACCACACCGAATGACGGTTCCTCGTCGTCGAGGACCCGACCGAGCATCATGAGGTAGCGCTGCTCGAAGATGCGCAGTGCGAGCGGGGTGTGAGGGAACAGCACCGTCCCGAGCGGGAACATCGCGACATCCGCCATGCCCCCAGTCAACCAGCGATTACGAGAGCGGGGCCCGTCGCCGCAGGATCAGCGAGACAACCACGCGCCACCCGACGAGGAACACCGCAAGGACGATCGAAGCCACGATCACGAACGCGGTCTGCACACCCTGGCCGCTGATGGCTCGCAGGAGCAAGCCCCCGATCACCGTGTAGAGCCACACGGCGACCCCCGCGTTGAGGATTGAGAGAGGGAAGCGCCAGAGCCGCATCGTGAGCCATCCGACCAGAAGAGCGACAAGGAAGGGCCAGGTCGTCTGTGCCAGGCCGAGTCCGTCGGGACCGACGACCTCTTCGCCGTGACTCGCCCGCCCGATCGCGGCGAAGATGACGACGAACGCGATGTCGACGACAAGGGCGATCGCGACCGTGCGCGGAGCCGGCAGTGCGGGGGAGGGGCGGTTCGGTTCGGGGTCTGCGCTCATGCCTCCAGTGTGCCCGGGTGGGCCGGGTCGCCGAGCTAACCTTGTGCGGTGGCACTGTCGAAGATCCTGCTCTACTACCGGTTCACGCCGATCACCGACCCGAACGCGGTCCGGCTGTGGCAGCGTGACCTGTGCGAGCTTCTCGGGCTGCGCGGCCGCATCCTGATCTCGAAGGACGGGATCAACGCCACTGTCGGCGGCGAGCTCGGCGCGATGAAGACCTACTGGCGCAAGACGCGCGAGTACCCCGGCTTCGGTGACATCGACTTCAAGTGGTCAGAGGGAAGCGGCCTCGACTCCGACGGGCGGATCGTCGACTTCCCGCGCCTGTCGGTGAAAGTGCGCGATGAGATCGTGAGTTTCGGCGCCCCCGGCGAACTGCGTGTGGACCCGACCGGTGTCGTCGGCGGCGGCACCCACCTGTCGCCTGGTGCCGTGCACAAGCTCGTCCAGGAGCGCGGCGATGACGTCGTCTTCTTCGACGGCCGCAACGCCTTCGAAGCCGAGATCGGGCGTTTCAAGAACGCCGTCGTGCCGGATGTCGCCACGACGCGCGATTTCGTCGCGGAACTGGAGTCGGGCCGATACGACCACCTCAAGAACAAGCCCGTCGTCACGTACTGCACGGGCGGCATCCGCTGTGAGGTGCTCTCCAGCCTCATGGTCTCGCGCGGGTTCTCGGAGGTGTACCAGATGGATGGCGGAATTGTCCGGTACGGCGAGAGCTTCGGCAACACCGGGCTGTGGGAGGGTGCGCTCTACGTCTTCGACGGGCGTGAGTCGATCACTTTCGGGACCGACGCCGCGACGATCGGGGCATGCGTCACGTGCGGTGCGGCGACCTCGCGCATGGTCAATTGTGCCGAGGGGGACTGCCGGGTGCGCGTCGTGCACTGCGAGGAATGCACGGATGCCGCATCCGCCCTGTGCTCCCGCCACGCCGGCGTCATGCGGCCGGCTGGGGCGGTGGCCGACCGTAACTGATCGCGGAACACTTCGTCACGAGATCACAACATCCTTATGCCGTCGGCGTCCGGTGCCGTAGTGTGAGTCCCGCGTCGGCCACCGACGTGCGGGTCGCGCACTGCGATCCGGAGGTTTACGAAGGAAAAGACGATATGGCCACCGGCACCGTCAAATGGTTCAACTCCGAGAAGGGATTCGGTTTCATCGCTCCCGATGACGGTTCCGCCGACGTGTTCGCGCACTTCAGCGCGATCGCCGGCAGCGGCTACCGCAGCCTGGAGGAAGCGCAGAAGGTCGAGTTCGACACCGAGCAGGGCCCCAAGGGTCTGCAGGCTGCGAACATCCGCGCACTCTGACACAATCCCCTCGAACGCGCCGCTCCGATGTCGGAGTCGGCGCGTTCGTCGTTTCCGCGGAGCATCCGTCTCCGCGGAGCATCCGTTTCCGCGGAGCATCCGTCTCGCCGAAGCATCCGTCTGAGGACACCTCCCGGACGTAGGAACTCTCTCGGAGGTAGGGAGAATCTGCGCGGGATCGTCCTACGCCGGGCATTTCTCCGGCGCCCGTGCGTGGTGAACGGCCACCCATGCTGTCCCGAGCGCCTCGAGGCTGACGATGTCGTGTGAACAAGCGAGTATTCGGATGCCGACATATCGCTCTCCGTAGTGTGGGTACAGCGAACGGCAACTGCCCTTGGCATCCATCCCGCGGCGCGCACGATGTGCGGCGCACGAGCGAAGTCAGGTGCCGTTGTGCCGTCATCCTCTGTATCTTCCCGTCCCCCCGTGGACGAGTCGGCCCGACTCGGGCCGGTTCGCCAGACCTACTCTGGGACCGCTGAGTTCCCGCCGGTGGCCCGTGCCTACACGCAGGTGTCGCAGGTGGTCCGTGAACTCGGCTTGCTCCGGCGCACGCCGTGGTTCTATGCGGCAGTTGGCGCCGCGATCGCCGCGGGCTTCGGCGGCGCGATCACCGGATTCATCGTTCTGGGCGACAGCTGGCTTCAGCTTCTGATGGCTGCCGCGTTCGGCATCCTGTTCACTCAGGTCGCGTTCCTCGCCCACGAGGCAGCGCACCGCCAGATCCTCTCCAGCGGGCCCGCCAACGACCGGCTCGCTCGAGTGCTCGGCGGCATCGTCGGCATGAGCTACTCGTGGTGGGACTCCAAGCACTCGCGCCACCACGCCAACCCGAACCGTGTCGGCAAGGACCCCGACATCGAGGTCGACACGATCTCCTTCCTCGAGACTGACGCCGCAGCATCCCGCGGTCTCGTGCGCGTGGTCACGCGCAAGCAGGGGTGGCTGTTCTTTCCGCTCCTGACGCTGGAGGGGCTGAATCTCTACGCGCTGAGCTTCCGTCACCTGCTCTCACGGGGGCCGGTCAAGGGCCGGTGGACCGAGCTCGGCATCCTGAGCTTGCGTTTTGGCGTCGTGCTGGTGCCGATCTTCCTGCTCCTGCCGCTGGGCATGGCCTTCGCCTTCTTCGGTGTGATGGTCGCCGTGTTCGGTGTGTACATGGGTGCCTCGTTCGCACCGAACCACAAGGGGATGCCGATCATCGCGCCCGACGCGAAGCTCGACTTCTTCTCGAAGCAGGTGCGAACCTCACGCAATGTCGCCGGCGGATGGTGGGCTACCTGGCTCATGGGTGGCCTGAACTACCAGGTCGAACACCACCTGTTCCCGAGCATGTCGCGCCTGCACCTGGCACAAGCTCGCGAGGTCGTGCGCGACTATTGCGAGACCCACGACGTGCCCTATACCGAGACCTCGCTCTGGCGTTCGTACGCGATCGTCATCGACTACCTCAACCGTGTGGGACTGGCAGCCCGCGGCCCGTTCGACTGCCCCATGGTCTCGGAGTACCGGAGGGTCTGAGCCTTCCGGCCCCGGGGTGCGGGGGCGCGGCCCGACCGCAGCGCCCAGGTATCACTGGTAGGGTCGTTCACGGCGGATGTCGTTCTCGATCTCTGCCGGCGTCGTCGATACGCATCCCGGCCTGACGGTCCGGCTCTCTTCTCGAACGGCGAAACGATGCGCGAACCCGCGCCGTCGCCACTCCTCCGCTCACCACAGCCCTTCCCTGCTTCGTCCGGGTCGTGCAGCTGTGCGCGGACAATCACGAAAGCACCTCCATGACGACTTTCCTCGACCTCGGCGTGCCCGCAGTGCTCGCCGACGTTCTCAGCTCCTCGGGCAAGACCGAGGCCTTCGCCATCCAGCGGGACACGCTTCCTGACTCTCTCGCCGGGCGGGACGTGCTCGGCCGCGGCCGCACCGGCAGTGGCAAGACGATCGCGTTCGCGCTGCCGCTGGTGGCGCGTATCGCAGCATCCTCGACCCCGCTGACCTCTGGTCGCCCGCGTGGTCTGGTCCTCGCCCCCACGCGAGAGCTCGCCACGCAGATCGCCGCGACCATCGAGCCGCTGGCACATGCCGTCGGTCTTCGAGTCACCACCATCTTCGGCGGCGTCAGCCAGCGTCCGCAGGAGCAGGCGCTGCGCGCGGGCGTCGACATCGTCGTGGCCTGCCCCGGCCGTCTCGAAGACCTCATGAAGCAGCAGGTCGTGCGGCTCGACAGGGTCGAGGTGAGCGTGCTCGATGAGGCCGACCACATGGCCGACCTCGGCTTCCTCCCGGGCGTCACGCGGATCCTCGCCGCGACGCCTGCCGACGGTCAGCGCCTCCTGTTCAGCGCGACGCTCGACGGCGGCATCGATGTGCTCGCTCGCCGGTTCTTGTCCTCGCCGGTGAGCCACGAGGTCGACGAGTCGAGCGTCCCCGCGGGGGAGATGACCCACCGCGTGTTCTTGATCCCCGGAACTGAAGAGAAGACCGCGCTCATCCGCGAGCTCGCCTCGGGTCAGGGACGTCGCATCCTGTTCACGCGCACCAAGCACCAGGCCAAGAAGCTTGCCAAACAGCTCACCGCGGCAGGCATCCCCGTCGTCGACCTGCATGGAAACCTCTCGCAGAACGCGCGGGACCGGAACCTCGCCGCGTTCTCCGCGTCTCCCGAGAACGACGGCGTCCGGGTGCTGGTAGCGACGGATGTCGCAGCCCGCGGCGTGCACGTCGACCAGGTCGAGCTCGTCGTCCACGTGGATCCTCCCGTCGAGCACAAGGCGTACCTGCACCGGTCGGGTCGCACGGCACGCGCGGGTGCCGAGGGGACCGTCGTCACGGTCGGCCTCGAGGCTCAGCGCCGCGAGATCGCCCAGCTGCTCAAGAAGGCGGGTATCCAGGTCGACGCCGAGTCGGTGAAGGCATCGTCGGCAGCCGTCGACGAACTGGTCGGACCGCGCGCCGCTCACCGGATGCTGCCTGTGACCGCCCCCGCCGCGTCGACGCCTCGTGCCCGCTCTGGTGGGTCGGGCGGCGCTGTCCAGCGCTCTGGCGGCGGTGGACAGCGCTCCGGCGGCGGACAGCGCAGCGGCTCGGGTCGTGGCGCTCAGCCGGGACGCTCCGCGAAGCCCGGACACACGGCCAAGCCCACCCACGCCCACAATCCGCGTCACGCTGCCGACCAGGGGTCCGCGGCGGAGCGCAACCCGCAGCGGGCCGACGGTGCGCCCGCCCGACGTCGCCGCGGCTCGCGTGGTCGCGGCACCGGCCAGCGTCCTGCCGCGCAGTAAGCGCCGGGGCGCCCGCTCAGGGATCAGGTCTGACACGAGGGGTCGCGACACACCGCACACGCACAGCGTGATACGGCGTGTTGCGACCCCTCGCGCTTGACGCAGGGTCTGCAGAAGAGCGGCGCAAGAGCGCCTCAGATGTCGCTCGGCGTCCACTCCGAGACGACGCTCAGCTCTTCGAGCTCATCGTGGGTGAACTGCAGCGTCGCGCTCGCCAGCAGATCCGCGACGTGCTCGACGCGGGACGCGCTGGCGATCGGAGCGACAACGTGCGGCTGCTCGCGCAACCAGGCCAGCGAGACCGCGGCCATCGTGCTCGCGTGGGACGCGGCGATCCGCTCCACGACCTGCAGCACCTGAAGTCCCTGCGCAGTCGCATATTTCGCTGCACCCTTGGCCCGCGGCGATGCGCCACCGTCGGCATCCGGCGACCGGTACTTTCCGGTCAAGAAACCGCTGGCGAGGGCGTAGTACGGCAGGATGCCGAGGTCGAACTCCTCAGCGATCGGGGCGATCTCGCCCTCGACCTCGTTGCGGTGCACGAGGTTGTAGTGAGGCTGCAGCGCGACAGGCTGAGCAACGCCCAGATCGGCGGCGGTCAGCATCCATTCGCGCATGCGATCAGGCGTGAAGTTCGACAGGCCGATCGTGCGAACAAGGCCATCGTCGACGAGTTTTCCGAAAGCTGACACTGCTTCGGCCAGTGGAACCTCGGGGTCGTCATAGTGTGCGTAGTACAGGTCGATGGTCTCGACGCCAAGACGCTGCAGCGACGCTTCGGCGGCGCCGCGGATGTTCTTCAGGCCCGGGAAGTCGGGGTGACGGCTGACCTTGGTTGCGATGGTCAGCTCTGCGGACGGACGGGCAGCGAGCCAGGCGCCGATGATCCGCTCACTGTCGCCTCCGGTGTTGCCGGGAACCCACGCGCTGTAGCCGTCAGCGGTATCGACGAAGTCGCCGCCGCCCTCGGTGAACGCGTCGAGGATCGCGAAGCTCTCGTCTCGGTCGGCGGTCCAGCCGAACACATTGCCACCGAGGCAGAGCGGGAAGACGTCGAGGTCGCTGGTTCCGATGCGGGTCATGACTCCATCCTGGCACCGCCAGAACGTAAGGATTTTCTCATCGTGTCGTCGAGGTGGTGCCGCGGGCGCCATCGCTAGCGTGTGGCTCGCGACGCCCACCCCGAATCAGCGTCTGCACCCGAGAGGACACCATGATCGTTCGCTTCGCCCGTCCTGGCCTTGCCGTTCTCGCCCTACTGGGGCTCCTTGCTGGCATGCTGCTGTCCATCGTGCCTGCAGCGCGATCGGATGCCGTCTCCTGTGCTCCGGCGTGGTCGTCGGGAGAGACGTACGTCGGGGGAGACACGGCCAGCAAGGACGGCACCCAGTACAGGGCTAACTGGTGGACCAGAGGCGACGATCCCGTCACGAACAACGGCGTGACCGGTACCGGCCAGCCGTGGACCTCGATCGGTGCGTGCGGTGCGGCCACTCCCGCGCCCACGCCGACATCCGCACCGACAGCTTCGCCGACGCCGACGGGTGCGTGCGCCGTTGCGGCCTGGAGCGCGGGATCGACCTACGTCGCCGGCAATACTGCCACTCAAGGCGGCATCCTGTACCGAGCAAACTGGTGGTCGCGCGGCGATGATCCGGCGACCCACAACGGCGTCAGCGGGACTGGCCAGCCCTGGACCGCGCAGGGTCCGTGCGGCACCCCGAGCGCCTCGCCGACGCCGACCGCAACACCGACCGCCCCGCCGACGCCGACCGCAACACCGACCGCCCCGCCGAGCCCGACACCGACCTCTACTCCGTCGCCCACACCGACACCGACCGGTACGCCCGGCGTCGCACCCGACTTCGTTTTCAGTCCCTACAAGGACGTCACGGTCGGCATGAACTGGAACACCTCGGCAATGGGAACGGCTGTGGGTGGCTCCTCCCAGCCGCTCGTCGGTGCGAGCGGGCTGCTGGGCAGCGACGCGACCGACTTGGATGCCGTCACGCTGGCTTTCGCGACCGGAACCTGCGGAAGCGAGAACTGGGGCGGCGTTGCTGCCCAGGCTTTCGCCGATGCGAACATTCCCGCTCTGGCAGCGGCTGGCATCGACTACGTCGTCTCCACGGGCGGAGCGGCGGGGGCATTCCACTGTTCATCGGCCGCTGGGATGACCTCGTTCATCGAGCGGTACGCATCCGATCATCTCATCGGTGTCGACTTCGACATCGAGTCCGGGCAGTCGGCGTCCGACATCCGCGATCTTGTCGCGGCCGCGGCCGGCGTTCAGGACAGCTATCCGCAGTTGCGGTTCTCGTTCACGCTCGCGACTCTCGCGGCAAGCGATGGCAGCTACGGCGGATTGAACGCGACGGGCGCGACAACAGTCCGGGCAATTCAGGCTTCGAACCTTCGCAATTACACCGTGAACCTGATGGTGATGGACTACGGCGCCGCGGGGCCGGGGGTGTGTGTGGTCAGCGGCGGGATATGTGACATGGGCGCCTCGGCGATCCAGGCGGCGACGAACCTGCAGCACTCGTTTGGAGTTCCGACAGACAAGATCGAGCTCACGCCGATGATCGGCATGAACGACGTGCGCGATGAGATCTTCACACTCGCCGATGTGCAGACCGTCGCCGCGTATGCACAGTCCCAAGGGCTTGCCGGCATCCACTTCTGGTCCCTCGATCGCGACGTGCCCTGTTCGCCGCCGACCCCGTGGGTCTCGATCACCTGCAACTCGGTGGCCAGTGGCACCTCATCGCTGTCGTACACGAACGGATTCCTGGACGCGATCGGGTGACGGATGCGTGGCGAGGAGCTATCTGTCACGGCTGGCGCTCCTGACTCCGGCGGCTCTGTTCGGTAGCGTGTGAACGGTGAACGCACCCGTCGATCCGACAACCACGCCCGCCTGGTCCGCCCTCACCGATGCCGCATCCGGATTCGCCCCGGATCTGCGCGCCTGGTTCGACACCGACCCCGGTCGCGTCGAACGCCTGAGCCACCCTCTCGCCGACCTGCACGTCGACCTGTCGAAGAACCTCGTCACCGATGAGATCCTCGCCTTGCTCGTGCGGCTGGCCGAGCAGACCGGCGTTGCCGAGCGGTTCGCCCAGATGCTTGCCGGCGTGCACCTGAACACCTCTGAGGACCGCGCGGTGCTGCACACGGCGCTGCGCCGCCCGGCAGGTGAGACCCCCGCGCTCGTCGTCGATGGTCAGGATGTCGATACCGACGTGCACGCGGTTCTCGACGCGATGGATGCCTTCGCCAACCGCGTGCGGTCGGGGGAGTGGGTCGGTGTGACCGGCAAGAAGGTCACGCACGTCGTCAACATCGGCATCGGCGGCTCCGACCTCGGTCCCGTCATGGTCTACGAAGCTCTGCGTCCCTATGCAACAGCCGGGATCGAGGCACGGTTCGTCTCGAACATCGACCCGACCGACATGGCGCAGAAGACGGCGGACCTCGACCCCGAGACGACTCTGTTCATCGTCGCCTCCAAGACCTTCACAACCCTCGAGACCCTCACCAACGCGCGACTCGCGCGGGACTGGCTGTGGGCGGGGCTCACGGCATCCGGCGCCATCGACGGGTCGGATGCAGCCAAGACGGATGCCGTCGCGCACCACTTCGCCGCCGTATCGACCGCGCTCGACAAGGTCGCCGCCTTCGGGATCGACACCGACAACGCATTCGGCTTCTGGGACTGGGTGGGTGGCAGGTATTCGGTCGACTCGGCGATCGGACTCTCGCTCACGATCGCGCTCGGGCCGGATGCCTTCCGCGACCTGCTCGCGGGCTTCCACGCCGTCGACGTCCACGTCGCGACGACGCCGTTGGAGCGCAACGTCCCGGTCCTGATGGGCCTGCTCAACGTCTGGTACACGAACTTCCTCGGTGCGCAGACCCACGCGGTGCTTCCGTATGCTCAGCAACTGCATCGCTTCCCGGCGTACCTGCAGCAGTTGACGATGGAGTCCAACGGCAAGCGGGTGCGGTGGGACGGCTCACCGGTCGTCACCGATACCGGCGAGGTGTTCTGGGGTGAGCCCGGCACGAACGGGCAGCACGCGTTCTACCAGCTCATCCACCAGGGCACCCGGCTCATCCCCGCCGACTTCATCGCGTTCGTGAACCCGGCGTATCCGCTCGAAGACGGCGGTCGTGATGTCCACGGGCTCTTCCTCGCGAACTTCCTGGCCCAGACCAAGGCCCTTGCATTCGGCAAGACCGCCGAGGAGGTCGAGGCCGAAGGCTCGACCGGCGCCCTCGTCGCTGCGCGTACGTTCCCGGGTAACCGCCCGACGACGTCGATCTTCGCGCCCGCGCTGACGCCCTCGGTGCTCGGTCAACTCATCGCACTTTACGAACACATCGTGTTCACGCAAGGCACGATCTGGGGCATCAACTCGTTCGATCAGTGGGGTGTCGAGCTCGGCAAGCAACTCGCGCTGCAGATCGCTCCGGCGATCGAGGGCGATGCGGACGCCGTTGCAGCGCAGGATGCCTCGACTCGCGCGCTGCTGGAGTACTACCGCGAGCATCGCGAGGCAGTCCGCTCCCGCGAGGAATGAGTCACCCGATGCCCGCGCGCGGTCGTCGAACGGAGTGGCCGATCGTCGACCGTGTCGCATTGGTCGAGAACCTCGCACCTCGCTTCGACCGGATCCCCGCGCACGGGGTGTTCATCGTCGGCCAGGCTGGGGTCGGGAAGACCGTGCTGGCCCGCCAACTCGCCGACGCTGCGGCGGCGCCGGAGACGGTCACCGTCATCGGATTGAGCGCGCTGTCGGGCGTCTCGCTGGCTGCATGGGCTCCGACGCTCGCTACGAGGGGGCTGCCGGCCGATCCGCACCGCGCGGTCGCCGCGCTGGTGGCTGAACTCGGCGCGCATCCCGAGCAGCAGATCCTGCTCGTCGATGACGCACCCCGACTCGATTCGATCTCGGCGGCCGTGGTCTATCAGCTCGTGCGGGGGTTCGGTGTGCCGGCGATCCTGACGGCCCGTCTCGGTGAGCCCCTGCCCGATGGGATACGTCGGCTGCTGGACGAAGGGCTGGTCGAGCGCGTCGACGTCCCGGGACTGAGTTGGGACGAAGCCGTCGAACTGCTCGAGCGAAGGTTCGACGGGCAGGTCCGCCATGGTGACCTCGACAGGCTACTGTCCCGGACCGAAGGGAATCCGCTCTACATCCGCGCGCTCGTCGAGGCGGCAGTTCGCGACGGCGCGGTCCGTCTGTCGGACGGCGTCGTGGTGATCGAGGATGGTCGCACACCGCCCGAGCTGCTCGACGCGGTCACCCAGCGCCTGGAGGTTCTCGACCCCGCGGTCCACCGTGCCCTCCAGCTGGTCGCCCTCGTGCAGCCTATTCGCCGTGACGCCTTGCTTTCCGGGGCGATGACGACGCTCACCCCCGATGTGCTCGATCACCTCGAACTCAGCGGGCTCGTGGTCCACACCTCCGATGGTGATCTGCGGATCGCGCATCCTCTGATCGCTGAGGCACTCGAGCGTGACGACACGGCCGAGGACGTGTTCGCAGACAGCGTTGCGCTCCTGCGCTCACTCGAGGGTGACGCCGCGCGTCTGGCTGCGTGCCGGATCGAGTGGCGACGGGGCGAGCTCGACTCGACCGAAGCGGCGTGGGCGGCGGAGTATGCGTTCGCGACCGGCGATCTGGTGCACGCGGCGGAGTACGCGCATACCGCTGTGGGGGACCCGAGCGCGCCGATCCGCTTCCGAGGGCACGTCGTTCTGGCCGACGCCGCATCTCTCACGGGAGACCGGAGCCGGGCCGACGATTCGTTCATGAGTGCCGAGGAGTGTGCACGCCGCCCGGAGGAGTGGGCACGACTGGCCGCGCACCGGGGCGAGCACTTGGCGTTCCGGTGCTTCGAGGTCAGCGCCGCCATCGAACAGGCCGAACGCATCCGTCGTTCCTTGCCGCGTGAGTCCGTCTCTGGCACTGATGCCGATCTTCGGCTGTGGCGGGCGGTTCGGGGGGAAGCCTATCGCGCACCGCTGCCGGATGGGAGCTCGTCCCTCGGTCCTCCGGATGTCCGCATTCGAGAGGCGATGGCCGCCATCATGCACGAGTCGATGGCGGGCAGGACCGAGCTCGGGGATGAAGCCGAGCAGATCCTCCGCCGGCTCGGTGATCAACTGGGCCGACTCGACGCGAGCGCGGCGATGATGCTCGGCTTCGCCGAGTACATCGGGATGCTCTCGCGCGGCGAGGGCGAGAAGGCCGCCGAGTTCGCCACCGCGCGCCGCATCGACGCGGGAGAGGGCGTCGGGCTGTGGACCTGCACCCTGGCCGAACACCGTAGCTACAACGGGCGCCTGCGGGAGGCCAGCAGACTGGCCGCGCTCGCTGTCGACCAACTCCGTTGGCGTGACGGGATGGGAGTGCTGCCACTGGCTGTCGCTCTTCAGGCGGATGCCGCCGCCAAGGGCGGGGATCCGGGACGAGCGCGGCGGCTGCTCGACGCCCTGAGTCCTGACCAGCGGAACGAGCCGAAGGCACTCATGGTCATCGCCGAGGTGGAGGCGTGGCTGCTCGCGGACGACGGTGACGCTGAGGAAGCGGCCGCTGTCGTCGAACGCGCGGCACGGCAGGCCATCGACGTCGGGTTCCGCCTTGTCGCCGCCATCTCGCTCGGACTGTGCCTCCGGTTGGGGGTGGTCGATCGCGCCGCCGCCATGCTGGAGGAGATCTGTCGGGATGTACCACCCGACTTCGGGCTCTACACGAGCCTGCGTGATGTGGCCGTCGCACTTCGTGAGCGTCGACCAGCGGCCGTCGTCGAGCCGGCAGCGCGGCTCGCGAGCGCGGGCATGCCTCCCACGGCGCTCGATGCCATCAGTCTTGCCCGCACAATGCGGCCCTCCAACGAGACCCGCTATCGGCTCGACCGGCTTTTCGGTGCGTGGGCGAGTGAGGTCGACGCG
>NZ_DCBW01000035.1:19754-42094 GCF_002313585.1 Microbacterium sp. UBA1097
AGGCGAGTGAGGTCGACGCGCCGCTGCGTCGTCGCCGCGAGAGCCCGGTTCTGTCCCGCCGTGAACTGGACGTCGCAGCCAGGGCCGCGGATCGGCAGCGGACGCGAGAGATCGCGCAGGCTTTGGGGATTTCCCCGTCGACCGTGAACAATCAGCTGAACTCGGTGTTCCGAAAGCTCGGCGTCTCGTCGCGTGATGAGCTGCGGGACGTGCTGGTCGAGCTCGGCCGCCCCACCGCCGGCGGGCAGACGTAGGTCGTGCCCTACCTCGAGCCGCGTCGGCTATCGAGCGATCACGTTGTAGCGGATCTCGGATGCGTCGTACCCGACCTGCAGCTGCCACGTCTCGTCCTCGAAGAAGCCGCTGGTACCGAGATCGGAGGTCGCGGTGTACTGCCCGCGGATCGTGTCCAGCAGCGCCGACCCCTCTCCCTCGCCGTCGGCGCAGCTGAACACGAGAGCGGCGGTCCCCCCGGATGCGGGGAATCCCGATCCGTATGTGCTGGCGCTCACGAGGTCGCAGGAGGGGACGGGAAGCTCGGAGGGCCACCCCTCGGGGTATGCGACTGTCACGACGGCGGAGGTGTCATCCGCATCGTCATCGGCTTCCTCCTGGTCGCTGGAGTCCTGCTCGACGGCGACGACCTCGCCGGCCGATTCCTCCTCGGCGGATGTCGAGGGGGATGTGGCTGCGCACCCGGCCAGAACGATCCCGGCGACGATTGCGGAGATGCCGATGAGGACGGGGCGATTCATGGGTTGCTCGATTCTGAGGGGCGGGTTCCCGGACGGCGGACGAGGAGAGTCTCCCGTCGGGGGCGCACTGTCGCAATGGGCATCAACTGCCCATTGCGACGGCGAGACCCCTGATCGACTCTCGTACACATGATCTGCGTCTCACGCCCCGCTGCGATCGCGGCACTCCTTCTCATCGCGGGCGCTCCGCTTCTTACCGGCTGCAGTGGAGGACTGGGCGAGCCGAGCCCCACACCGACGTTCGACGCGGCGGCCAGCGGCGTCGACGGTTCCGACGACACCGATGGTTCGGGAACCGGTGACGGCGGATCGACGGGGGGCACCGATGTAGCGGAGGCAGGTCTTGTCGACTGCGTCCCGGGCCAGTGGGTGCTGGATGAGATACAGGTGACGGCGTTCTACAGTGCCGTCGCCGCGTCGATCCCCGAGCTGGAGATCGTGCCGTTCGGGACGATCGGCCTGACACTCGGTGCCGACGGAGGATACTCCTACGCGCCTGACTACGGATTCGTGCTGAGTGTGAATGCCGGTCCCGTGACGATCGAGCCTCGCGCGGTGGTCACGGGTGGAGTCACCGGCTCCTGGCAGGTCGAGGGTGGCACTCTCGTGCTCACCGAGACAGACAGCTCGCTGACTGTCGACGCCCAGCTAGACGGTCAAGCGTTCGACGTCGGGGATCTGACCAACAGCCTCATCGAATCGAGCCCGATGCTCAGTTCTGCCGGCACGATCGCGTGCACGTCGACGACACTCACCGTGCCGTATCAGACGGGAAGCGGATCGGTGGATCTGCAGTGGGATCGGGTCTCGTAGGTCAGTCTGATCGTCGGGGTGATGTCCTCACGCCACGGCCTCGAGAATGCGAGACTGTAACGCGTGCCTGAGCCCGCTGCGCCGCATCCGACCGACCGCTACGTCGTCGCGACCGACGGAGCGTGCAAGGGCAACCCCGGTCCGGCTGGCTGGGCGTGGGTCGGTGAGGACGGCAACTGGGCCGCAGGGTCCCTGCCCGAAGGCACGAATAACATCGGAGAGTTGCTCGGGTTGCTCTACGCGATCACCGATCACGCGGATGTCACCGAGCTCATCATCCAGGCGGACTCGAAGTACGCGATCGACACTTACTCCTCGTGGATGGACGGTCACCGTCGACGCGGCTGGGTGACAAGCGCCAAGAAGCCCGTCGCGAACCGCGACATCCTGGAGCGTCTGATCGCAGCGCGCGACGCGCGACGTGCCTCGGGGATGCCCGACGTCGTACTCGAGCACGTCCGCGGGCACAGCGGCCACCGCCTCAACAGCTGGGCCGACGAGCGGGCGGTTCGCGCCTCCGAGCATGCGGCGAAGGGTGAGGCGCTCGTGTGGACGTCGCTGCGTGGTCTGGATCGCCTCGATGTCGCGACTGATCCGCCCCGCTCTGCGGCCGACCGCGCGCGCCGCTAGACAGGAGGGGTGCCGGCTGATCTGAGCGCTCGGTCGACCGGTCCACTTGCCGCATCGGCCGGCTCTGAAGGAAGCACGAGGCTGGCGATGACGCCGTGCCCGACCGTGGAGGAGATCTCGACGCGCCCCCCGTTGGCTTCGGCGAGGTCCTTGGCGATCGACAGGCCCAGCCCCGACCCGGCAGTATTCGTCGCCTCGGCGTGGGCGGTGCGGTAGAACCGCTCGGAGACGTGCGGAAGGTCCTTCGCTTCGATGCCGGGTCCGTCGTCGGAGACGACGATGCGAACTCCGGCAAGCGGGGTTTTCGCGTCCTGGGATGCGGCGATCACTTCTTCCTCGGCAAGGATCTGGATGGTTCCGTGCGTGGGTGTGAACTTCACCGCGTTGGAGATGAGGCTTCGCAGTGCCCGGGTGAGTTGTTGGCGTGACCCCCGCACGGTGCCGGCATGCGCGCTCACTGTGACGGTGAGGCCCCGGGCACGCGCGATGTCGTCGAACGGTTTCAGCGCGTCGGTGATCAGATCCCCGACGCGGATGACCTCAACGTCAAGATAGGCGGTGCGCGCGCGTTTGTCGCGGGCGGCGATCAGGAGGTCTTCGATGAGCTCTTGCAGGCGGTGGGCGTTGCGTGAGGCCACCGCAAGCCACTCTCGAGACTGCGCGGGCAGTTCGCCCGCCTCCTCGACCAATTCCAAGTATCCGGTCACACTCGTGATCGGCGTGCGAAGCTCGTGACTTGCTGTCGCGATGAAGTCGATCTGGCGCCGTTCAAGGTCGAGCTGTGCGGCGAGTGCCCTTGCGCGGTCTTGCTCTGCGGCGATCCTCACCTCGACCGCCCGGGCGTTCTCGGTGACATCGAGGAACTGGACCGACACACGTTCGGCGAGCCCCGCGATTCTCGACGCATCGACGCTGATCACGCGGCCGTCGGGGGTCGAGTGTGTGACGAGATGGCCCTCGCGCAGGCTCTCGGCCATGGCGCGCAGGAGCGGGCCCGCGCGCCATCGCCGGTCCGCGTCGATCTCAGAGCCGGCAATGGTGCGGGATGCCGTGTTGGACAGCAGTACTCTCCAGGCATCGCCTTCCTGCGCGACGACGAGAATGCCGACCCGCGAGTCGACGACGCCGCTCGTGACCAGCTCGGTCGTGCTCCGCGCGGAGCGGATGGCGGTGCGCAACTGGTAGCTCGCTGTCGACATGAACATGCTCGTACTGGCGACCATGAAGATGAAGAGAATCGTCAGAAGCGCGGACACCTCCGGAGTCAGACCCGCTCCCGCGAAGGGGCCGAGCCCGAGGACCGTCAGTGCCAGGACGATGACGCTCGCGATGAGCGTCTCGGTGTAGGCAGCTCGGATCGGGAAGCGGAATGCCGCCCACGCGATGATTCCCACCGGAAGGAAGGTCAGCGGCAGCCCTGAGCCGACGGTTGCGAGCACCACGAGGATGCCGGTGAGCACAAGTATTTGAGCGACGATCTCGCCTGCCGGAGTCGGCTGGCCGATGTGTGGCGGGAGGATCGCAAAGGGGGCGAGAAGAAGGATCGCCGCCGCGTGCGATGCCGCGGCGTGCGCACCGAGGAGCGCTGCGTCGGAAGCCGATTGTGCGAGGACCGTTCCCACCAACACCCCCAGGACGCTGGAGGCCGCGATCGTTGCGAGGGTGAACCGCCAGGCACCGCTCACCCGGTCCAGGACAAGACGGTGTCGAAGCCGGTAGTGGAGGAGGAGGGTGAACACGCCGGTTTCGATGGCGTTGGAGATGCCGAAGCAGACAGACACGGCCAGAGGACGTCCGGCCACAGCGTTGGCCGCTCCGGTGACCAGCGCCACCATCAGCACGAACGCCCACCACTGCCTCCGAGGCGTCCACAGGATGAACAGCACCGACACGCCGGCCGCGGGCCACCATGCGGCGACGCTGCCACCCTGGGGTGTCACCAGCACGCTGAGCTGGGAGAGGACGAAGATCGCGATGGCCGCGAGAATCCACATCCACCAGGGAAGCGCCTTCGCGGGCGCTGATCCTTGCGCGCTGTGCGGCGCAAGGAGACGGCCAACCATGAAGAAAACCTACCCCGCTCCTGCTCGAAGCGGCGGAGCCCACTCTGGCCCACACCGGTGCTTTCGGTATCCGGCCCGGCGGAGCAAGAAGCCGATGTCCAGGCGGGGCGTCTACTCGGTGTCGTTCCGCGTAGCCATGATGGTCCGAATGATCTCGAACTCGTCGGCCTGGGTCAGTCCCGCTCGCCGGGGGCGATCGACACCCCGCTTCAGCTCGTCTTCGAGCGTCCGGGTCACTGTCATCGCGAGTGGACGGGTTGTCCCGCCGGTGGAGCCGAAGGCGTCGGCGCGCCGCCTGGCGAACCCGGCGTATGCGGCAGGCAGCCACAGTGGCAGCGACCGCGGGCCCGCCCAGTAGCCAATATCCGAACCGGTCAGAGGGATCGCCGGGCCCGACGATGAGCCCAGGCCGGGCGATGAACAGCCGATCCCCGATGGCATCCACCGTCGCCCGCTCGGCGGCGACCTTCGCATCCGCATACTGAGAAAGGTCGCGCGGGTCCACGAGGTCAGCCGATTCATCGGCATCCGGCTCGTCGTTTCGCGCATAGACGGAAACGCTCGAGACGAGGGTCCAGTGGGCGGCGTCGTGTGAGAGCGCCCGAAGTGCGCCGGTCACGAGTTCGGGCGCGTACGAGAGCTCGATCACCTCATCCCACGGGCCGGTCACTTCGTCGTACGCCGAGGGCTGCGTGCGGTCGGCGCGGACGAGGCGCACGCCCGGGGGAGCGGATCCCGCGCTCCCTCGGGCAAGGCACACGACCTCAGCGCCCTGCTCGTGCCACGCCCGGGCGACCCGCGCTCCCAACCAGGCGGTGCCGCCCAGCACCAGCACCCGAGTCACGTCGTCAGCCAACCAGAGACGGACCGATCGATGTGTGTTGGTTCGCTGCGGGCTTACCGCGCTGAGTCAGGCAGTGACGGTGTCCCGCGTCGACTTCCAGCCCAGGGCCGGCGCCACGTGGGTCGCGAAGGCCTCGACGATTCGCAGGTTGAACGCAACCCCGAGCTGGCTGGGGATCGTGAGCATCAGGGTGTCGGCCGACTGCACGGCGGCATCCGCCATTAGCTGATCGACGAGCACATCGGGAGCACCTGCGTAGGTCTTCCCGAACGTCGAGCGCATCCCGTCGATGTAGCCGACGCCGTCGCCGTCCTGACGACCCCCGAAGTACATCTCGTCTTCGGCTGTCGTGATCGGGAAGATGCTGCGGCTGACCGACACGCGCGGTTCGCCAGCGTGACCTGCGCCGCGCCAGGCTTCGCGGAACGCGTCGATCTGCTGTGCCTGAAGCTCATCGAAGGGAAGGCCGCGATCCTCGGTGAGCAGGGTCGAGGACATGAGGTTGACACCCATCCGTCCCGCCCACTCGGCGGAGTCGCGGTTTCCGGCACCCCACCAGATGCGCGAGCGCAGCCCGGGGGAGTGCGGTTCGATGCGCTGCATCCCGGAGCCGCCGCCGAACGGGCTCATGGCGTCGCGCTCGGCAAGTCCGGCACCCTCGACCGCCTTCAAGAACAGGTCGAAGTGCTCACGGGCGATGTCCGCACCGCGGGGATCGGTCGAACCGGTGTAGCCGAACGCTTCGTAGCCGCGGACGACGGTCTCGGGTGACCCCCGGCTGACGCCGAGAGCGAGTCGACCGTCGCTGATGAGATCGACGGATGCCGCTTCTTCGGCCAGATACAGGGGGTTCTCGTAGCGCATGTCGATGACGCCGGTGCCGACCTCGATGCGTTGCGTGCGCGCTGCGATGGCGGCGAGCAGCGGCATGGGAGACGACTGCTGCCTCGCGAAGTGGTGCACACGGAAGTACGCGCCGTTGACGCCGAGATCATCCATGCCCTGGGCCAGATCGATTGCCTGGAGCATCGAGTCCTGCGCAGTGAGGATGTGTCCGCCGCCGAGGGGGCCGTAGTGGCCGAAGGACAGGGTTCCGAATCGCTGCATGTCGGTGTCAACCTTCGAGGGGTGGTTTCTATTCCGGTGAATGGACCGAGGTGAGAGCGAGGTCGAGAGCGAGGACGTAGTCGTGCTCGAGGCGATCCCCGACCTGGAAGCGCTTCGTGCCGATCCGCACGAAACCCTGCTTGGCGTAGAAGCGCTGTGCGCGAGCGTTCTCCTGATTCACGCCGAGCCACATCCGGGTCGCGCCGCGGGTGATTGCCTCCTCGGCGGTGGCTCGGAGGAGCCCCGCTGCGATGCCGGTGCCATGGGCGCCCGGGAGCGCGTAGCACTTCGAAAGCTCGCTGACGCTCCAGTCTGGGGTCGGTGCATTGAGGCCGAGTGCGGCGCGAACGTCGGCATCCGTCGGTGGGGCAGCGACGAGCATCGTGTAGCCGACCAGCCGCCCCGCGGGATCCACGTCAACGAACAGCACGCGGCCGGGGTCGCTCAGGTAGGAGCTGAAGGATGCTTCGCTGAGGTTATCGTCGATGAAGCGGCGCTGGTCCTCGGCGGTCGAACCGGGCGGGCAGGCCAGGGGGAAGGTCGCGGCGGCCAGCTCGTGCAGAGCGGCGGCATCGGCGGGTCCGGCGCGTCGGATCATGCTCGTATTCTCCCGCGGCCTCAATGCCCACCGCGAGTCGCCGGAGTCGCTATCGTGAGCGTCATCGCCGCACGATCGCCGCAGGGGCGCGGCCGATCACGGCGCGTGACCCGGAGTGTGCCCATGTACGTGCTCATCATCCTGCTGCAGACGCTGATCCTGCCGCTTGTCTCGGGCGGCATCCAGCTGCTCGTCGCCGGCGGGAATCCGTGGCTCGTCTTCGGGCTGTGGTGGGGGTTCTGGGGCGTCGGCATCCGTCTCGGGCTGGCAGGACTCAGCCAGATCATGAAGCCCGACCGCACCCGCAAGATCCTGGAGATCGACGCGACCGACGCGAACCAGGTGGTGCAGGAACTCGGCTACGCGAACCTCGGCATGGGACTGACCGCGCTCGCGATTCCGTTCCTGCCCAGCTGGGGAGTGCTCCTGGCCGTTCCCGGCGCCCTGTTCCTCCTGTTGGCCGGGGTGCGACACATCGCGAAGCCGGGCAAGAAGCTCGCCGAGCAGGTGGCGACGTGGACGGACCTGGTCGTGTTCCTCGGGGTGCTCGCCGGCGTGATCGGTCTCGCGATGGTGGGCTGGTGAGCGGCGCTTTGTGAGGACAGCCATTGTGAGGGCAGCCATTGTGAGGACAGCACTGTGACGTTCGAGATCCGTCCCCTCCGTCTCGATGAGATGGCGATGCCCGTGGAGTGGGCAGCCCGCGAGGGCTGGAATCCGGGTCTTTCGGATGCCGGGCTCGATCACCTGGCCGACGTCCGTACCGTCGGCCTGGACGGTGTGGTCGATCAGCAGCACAACTACAGCAGGTCGGGGTTCGTCCTCGCCCACCGCAACGTCCGGTACGCGGGGGTCGCTCCGCTGCGGGTGGTCGCGACGAACGGGCGGCGGAGCATCACGCTCGTGCCGGCAGCGGATGTCGATCCTTCGGCTCTGGAGCGCTACGACGCCGCGCACTTCGGCGCGAAGCGCAGCGATTTCCTCCGTGCCTGGACCACCGACTCCAGCCACCGCGCCTTGGTCGCCGTCCGTGGTTCAGACGACGGAACGGCAGGCGACGGGACCGTCGGCGACGTCGCGGGGTACGGGGTCATCCGACCGTGCCGAGATGGATTCAAGGTCGGCCGCTGTTCGCGAAGGATGCCGCCACCGCGGCGCAGCTGATCGAGGGCCTCGTCCAGGGCGTGGCGCCCGGGGCGGCGATCTTCCTCGATCCACGCACCGTCAACGCGGAGGCCGTGCAGCTGGCGGAGAGCCTCGGGATGCGCCCGGTGTTCGAGATGGCCCGCATGTACCGTGGCGAGCCCCTCGACCTCCCGATCGACGAGGTCTTCGGCATCACGACGTTCGAGCTGGGGTGACCCGTGCCCGGAGTCAGCTGACCCTCGGAGCTCGGTATCAGACCTACAGGGAGGCGAATGCTTCGAAGACCGTGCCCTCGGGGAGGGGATCCCAGAAGGTCGCCTCGAACTGCACCTTCGTGCCGTCGCTGGGCAAGCGGTCGACATAGGTCCATGCCCCGCCGATGATCTGGCCCGAGGTGTCCCGGGCGACCACGGTGATCTGCACGAGTTCCTGGTCTTCCTCGAAGTCCCCGCTGACCGTGCCGGTCACGGTTGTCGAGACGTCATCGGATGTCGCGGCGAGGTCGCCGAGCGTGAACTCACCGGTCTCGGCGAAGGGGGAGAGGATCGCGTCGGCAGCGGTCGGGCCGATGACGTTGAGGTCGACGATCTCGCCGGCCCCGACCTCGTAGAAGTCGCCGACGAGCGCGGCCTCACCCGACAAGATGACGCGGTACTCGTTCGAGGTGTCGAGGATCGTGCCGTCCGCGCCGATCGCCTCGACATCGATGCTCGCGAAGTCGAAGATGTAGTCCTGGTTGGGGTTCTCGAACATCACGACGTACCACCACGTCTCGGGATCGAACTCGTACCGGCCGAACGACCCGTCGGTGATCACGATGTCCTGGGCGGTCGTGACGTCATCCGCGGGCTCGTCGTCTTCGGGCGCGATCGTCTCCTGCGCGATCTCGTCCTGTATCGCGTCGTTCAGGACGGCGCCGCCGATCCACAGGAACGACAGCGCGATCATGACAACCGAGATGATCCCGCCGACGACCGAGAGGATGAGGGCTGTGATGCTCATGCCGGTGCCGCCCTGCTTCTTGCTGATGAGGGCGATGAGGGCGATGATGAACGCCGCGAGCAGGACGAGCCCGGCGATCCAGTTCACGAACGGGATGAATGCCATCACGACACCGACGATCGCGAGGATCAGGGCGATGATCGCGAGCGTCTTGGGCCGGGTGTCAGGGGCCTTCGGCGGTGCCGGCGGGACGCCGTAGCCTGCCGGCGGATAGCCGGGAGCGCCCGGAGCAACGCCGTAGCCGGGCGCCCCGGGTGCGGCCCCATAGACCGGAGCGGCGGGCGGAGCTCCATACGGTGTCGTTGGGGCCGTGGGATACCCAGCCGGTGGCGCGTACGCCGGCGGTGCCGCGGGCACGGCGGCGGGCGGTTCGGGCGCGGCAGCGGGCTCCGGTGCCGGCGCCACGGGTGGTTCGGCTGCGTCCGGCGCCGGGTTCTGCGGTTCTTCCAGGCCGGCGGGTGTGTCGTTCGACATCGGTCTCTCCCCTTCACTCGACGCTGAGCGCCGCGGCATTCCCCCGCCGCAGTACTGACGTTAGCGGCCTGGCCTGCGGGGCAAAAGCGCATTTCCCGCGCCGCGAGAGTGAGGGCTTCGTAGGCTGGGACCATGAACAAAGGCACTCTCTGGACCGTCCTCGGAGTCATCGCCGCGATCGTGATCGCCTGGCTGCTCGTGGAACTGCTGTGGGGTGTGGCGATGCTCATCCTCAAGCTCGCGGTGGTCGCCGTCGTCGCCGTCGTCGTCTACTTCGTCTTGCACGCGGTGTTCGCGAGGTCGTCGTCCTCAGAATGACCGTGCGTCGCCGGCTTCGGATCGCTGCCCTCGGTGGGGGAGCGATGGCGGCCACGCTCACCCTGACCGCGTGCGTCGGCGGCGCTGGACCCGTTACCTCTACCTCTCCCTCCGCCACCGCCGATGCCCGTAGCCCTCTCGTCGCTGAATCCAGTCCGACCGCGACCGTGTCCGCCGAGACCGCCCTGTGGCGCACGGCTGGTGCGCCGGCCGCGCTGGCGGGGTCGCTGCGGGTGCCGTGGTCGATCGTCCCGTTCGCCGACGGCACCCGGATCGTGAGTCTGCGCGGCGGCGCGGTGCTCGAGGTCGACGCGAGCGGGTCGACCCGCACGATCGGCACCGTCCCGGACGTGAACGTCGGCGGAGAGGGGGGTCTGCTCGGTCTCGCCGTCCTCGAGACGGATGCCGAACCCTGGCTCTACGCGTACCTGACGAGCTGGAGCGACAATCGCGTCATCCGGATGCCGCTTGTGGGTGAGCCGGGAGAACGCAGCCTCGGCCCGGCAGAGGTGGTGCTCGAGGGGATCCCGAGGGCGGGGAACCACAACGGCGGACGCATCGCGTTCGGCCCCGACGGGTACCTCTACATCGCCACCGGGGATGCGGGAAACACCGGGGCCTCGCAGGACCCCGCGTCGCTGGCGGGGAAGATCCTGCGCGTCGGAGTGGACGGGATACCCGCGCAGTCCAATCCGTTCGGCAATGCCGTGTACTCCCTCGGTCACCGGAACGTGCAGGGTCTTGCGTGGACCGCCGACGGCACGATGTGGGCGACCGAGTTCGGGCAGAACGCGACCGACGAGATCAACCGCATCGTCGCGGGCGGGAACTACGGCTGGCCGGTGCACGAGGGCCCGGCCGGAGACCCGGCGTACATCGATCCGGTGGTCACGTGGACGACGGACGAGGCAAGCCCCAGCGGACTGGCCGCCGCCGGTAGCACCCTGTTCGTCGCCGCGCTGCGGGGTGAACGCGTCTGGCAGGTCGACGTCGACGCGAGCGGTGCCCTGAGCGACCCGCAACCCCTGTGGGTCGGGGAGTTCGGCCGCATCCGTGACGCGGTGATCGACGGAGACGAGCTGCTGCTGCTCACGAACAACACCGACGGTCGAGGCTCCCCGTCGGGCGACGACGATCGCCTCCTGAGTGTTCAGATCGTCGAAGCAGCCCCCTGATCCGCGGCGTTCCTCTCAGGCCGGACGCGGGCGCGCGGCGACGAGGATGCCGGCCAGGACGACCGCCGCGATGACGCCGACCCAGAGCGCCGGCGACCCCACGGTCGCGTAGACGGCGGCGCCGCCGACGGCGCCGACGGCGATCCCGAGCCAGAGCGCCAGATAGCGCAGCCAGCTCGTGCGATCGCCACCGCGGAACGCGCCGACGATCCCCTCGCCGATCTTCACCAGGGCTCCGGTCATGTAGGTGATGCCGAACGAGGGTTCACCGCGTCCGCTGAAGACGGTGTTGACGGCCCCCATCGCGAACGAGAGGCAGACGGCTGTGGGGGCAACCCCCATGAGTGCTGCGCCGGTGAGGGCGTTCGGGTCGACCGGCGGCGCACCCGAGAGGAGGGCGCCGATCGCGATGACGCCGGCGACGCCGACGAGGATGATCCCGCCGCGATCGCGACCGGGGGAGCTGACGATCGTGCCACCCATCACCCCGAGCACGAAGCCCAGGATCACCAGGAACCCGAAGCCCGCGGCGGCGAGGTCCCCGCCTGCCAGCTCGACCCCCGACTGGGTGGTGTTGCCGCTCATGAACGAGACGAAGTATCCGCCGAGGTAGACGAAGGCGATGCCGTCGATGTATCCGGCGAGGATCGCGAGTGCAACGGCGATGGCCAGCCGGAAACGCGTGAGCGACCTGACCACGACGACCCTTCCGGCGGCGCATTCCTCCACACCGACCTGCCCCAGAGTATCGGCCCGTCGATCCGGCTCGTGGCCGGCGATGTCTGTCGGCAGACCTAGAGTCGAGGGCGTGGAAGAACCGGCGGACACCCTGTGAGACGAGCGGTGATCGTGCTCGGGATTCTCGCCGCTCTGGCGGGGGTCGTCGTCATCGCGGTGATCAGCTGGAGCGCGGCCTCTCGGCCGGGCGCGGAGGCGCGGCGGAACCCGGTGACTGCGCCGGCGATCGATGCCGCGTCGGCGCAGGAGATGCTGTCGCGGCTGCCGACGGTCTCGGGGGTAGTGGACGCGCCATACCAGCGTGATCTGTTCGGAGAGCGCTGGGCCGACGTCGACGGCAACGGGTGCGACACCCGCAACGATGTCCTCGCCCGTGACCTGTCGGCGGTGGTCTTTCGCGAGGGGAGTGGCGAGTGCAAGGTCCTCGAGGGGGTGCTCGTCGATCCCTACGACGGGCACACCGAGAGCTTCACGTCCGGGGAGCAGACGTCCCCTCTCGTGCAGATCGACCACATCGTCGCATTGGCGTGGGCGTGGCGCCACGGCGCTGATCGGTGGTCGGATGCCGAGCGCCTCGTCTTCGCGAACGACCCGGCGAACCTGGTGGTGACGGCGGATGAGATCAACTCCGCCAAGAGCGACTCGGGCCCGGCCGAGTGGATGCCGCCGGCTGCGGCATCCGTGTGCGGATATGTGATCGCCTGGGTGAGCGTCGTCGATGCCTACGACCTCGGGATCACCGGCCCCGATCGGGAGGCGGCGCGCTCAGCCCTGACGCGCTGCTGACCCCGTTGACGCGGTACCCAGGGACCTCGCGAGTTCGCTTGTTAGCGTCGTCGCCATGCCCCCCATCTCTGGTTCGGCACGCACCATGCCCGATCTGGACGCCCCGACCGGGCGCGACGGGTCCACGGCGCTGGAGCAGGATATCCGTGCCGAGATCGCGGACGCCGAGCGCGAGGACCGCCCGATCAGACGGATGCTGCGCACAGCGCGCGCGTGGGTTGCGAGGCATCCGCGGGTCGAGATCGCCTACCGTGTCGGCGTCGCCGTGGTCGGGACGATCATGGCCCTCGGTGGACTCGTACTCGTTCCCCTGCCGGGACCGGGCTGGCTGATCGTGTTCCTCGGGCTCGCGGTGCTCGGCACCGAGTTCCACTGGGCGCGCCGGCTGTCGGGCTGGGTCAAGCGGATGCTGGACCGGTTCTGGCAGTGGTGGCGTCAGCGTCGCGCGGCTCGTACCGCTCGCGAAGCTCGCGCAGAATAAGAGCCCAGGCGAGGAGGAACGCCCGCTCGTCGAGCCGCCGTCGACGCATCCAGCTCGTGACTTCTGCGTTGCACTTGCTCGCGTTGCAGCTGCCGCAGGCCGGAACCACGTTGTCGAGCGGCCGCCGCGCGAGATCGGAAGCACGCAGTCCTTCTGGAGGGCGAGACCCGCGCGTCCGCAGTACGCGCACCGCCCCCACGCATCGCGGATGAGTATCCATTCGGCGTCGGTGAGGTCGCTTCCCGATGCTGCGACACGTCGGGCGCGGCGGCGCGCAACGCGGGCACGGCGGGTGCGTGGGGCAGCCATGGGATTGACCGTAGCGCCCTCCTCCCGCGGCAGCGTCACGAAACGCGCACGCCAATCACGCATCGACGCGGCGCGTGCGTTCCACCGGCGTTGGCGAGACGGCCACCGGTCTTGCGCTGCGTCAGCCGGCGGCGCGGTGGACGAGATCACGCAGGGTCGCCTCGACCTCGTCGGTGACCTCGACGACGGCGAAGGCTGTGGCCCACATCGCGCCGTCATCGAGCAGGGCGTCCTCGTTGAAGCCGACGCTGCCGTAGCGGGTGTCGAACTTCGACGCGGGCTGATAGAACACGACGACCTTGCCGTCTCGCGCGTACGAGGGGAACCCGTACCAGGTCTTGGGGTCCAGGTGCGGTGCCTCTTCCCGCACGATCCGGTGAAGCAGCTCCGCGACCGCCTTGTCTGTGCCGTTCAGTGCGGCGATCGCATCCACGCAGGCCCGCGCTTCCTTCTCCTTCTTCGCCGAGCCTGTGCCGCCGGCGGCCTGCTCGCGCAGCTCGGCGGCGCGCTGTTTCATCGCCTCACGTTCTGCGTCGCTGAAGCCATCCGTTGAGGTGTCACGCTTGTCGGCCATTCGTGGGGTCCTTTCTGGTGCCGCTGACATCGAAGGTACGGGCTGCTGCGGTCGGGCGCTTCTCGATTCCTACTCGACCCGCGTGGCTGCCCGGAGCGAGAGGGCCGCGGCGGGGAGCGGTCAGCGAAAACACAGAGGGATTCGTGACCGAATCTCGACCTGAACCTCGCCCACGCCGGCCACCGGGCGCTGCTAACCTGCCGCGTGGGACGGACCCGACGACCGGACCCAGACACCTGACGGAGTGAATTCGATGCGGAACGTTGTGCGCCAAGACCAGCCCCACCCGACCGAGTCCGACGACCGAACGAGCACCCGATCCCCGGGGCGGCGCAGCATCGGCGCCGTCGCGCTCGTGACGGCATCCGTGCTCGCGCTGGCAGGCTGCTGGGCACCTGCCGAGCCCGATGGTGAGGCATCCGCCGTGAGCGGTGCCGTCGTTCCCGTCGTCGACGGGGCAGCAGTATCCGGCTGGGAGGTCTCGGCATGGTCGGCTGGTGCGGAGGGCGAGCCGGCGTCGCAGATCGGGTCGACGTCATCCGATCGCGACGGTGAGTTCGTCGTCGATCTCGGTTCCGTCTCGCGGGGCGACGATCTGGTCTACCTGCTCGCGACCGCCCCCGGCGGTGACGACACGACGATGACCGCGACCTTCGCCGCCATCATCCCCGCGGATGCCACAGCTGTCGTCCTCAACGAACGCACGACCATTGCAGCCGGCTATGCGCTCGCGCAGTTCACCGGTCCGGACGGCGTCGAAGGTTCTGCGCCGGGCCTTCCCAATGCCGCCGCGATGTACACGAACCTCGTGGACGCGTCCACCGGTGATTACGGGGCGGTGCTGACCTCTGCGCCCAACGGCACGCAGACCGAGGCGCTTCCGACGTTCACCTCGCTCACCAACATCCTCAGTGCGTGCGTCGTGGATGCTGACGCGTGCCGCGCCCTTGTCGACGCCGCGAGCGCTCGGTCGGATCAGCGGTCCGTCGATACGTTCCGTGCTTTCGCTCAGATCGCGCGCGACCCCAGCGCTGCCGCATCCGCACTGTACGACCTGTCGCTGACTGTGGCGGGAGACCGCCCGGGTCTGATGGCGGCCCCTGCCGCCTGGACCCTCGCGCTTCGCTTCGACGGCGACGGGCAGACCCTCGACGGTCCGGGTAACTTCGCCATCGACCCCGACGGAAACATCTGGGTCAACAACAACTACGAGTACGGTGCCGACCCGCAGGACCCCACGTGTGGCAGTGACCTGCTGTTGAAGTTCGCGCCCGGCGGCGAGATGGTCGGCAAGTACACGGGAGGCGGGCTGAGTGGTTCGGGCTTCGGCATCGCCTTCGATCCGTCGGGTCAGCTGTGGGTGAGCAACTTCGGTTTCGCCGGCGAAGGATGCACCGAGCAGCCGCCGCACAACAGTGTGTCGCTCTTCTCGATCGAGGGCGAGCCGCTCTCACCGCCGGTGACCGGGTTCACCGCCGGTGAGCTGGCGTGGCCGCAAGGCATGGACGTCACTGCCGCGGGAGACGTGTGGAACGCGAATTGCCAGACCGGCACGGTCACCGTGTATCCCGGGGGCGATCCCGAGCAGGCGATGACCCTGGATGTCGGTCTCGACCAGGCGTTCGGTGTTGTCGACACCGGGCAGCACGTCTTCGTGAGCGGCATCGCGAGCAGCTCGGTGGCGGTCTTCAACTACGACGGCACGCTCGTGGGTGACGCGCCGCTTGCAGGGGATGAGTTCGTGTTGCCGATGGGTGTTGCCTCCGACCCGGAGGGCAACGTATGGGTCGCCAACTCCGGCTCCACGACCCTCCCGTGCCCGACGCGGCCGATCTCGTCGGGGCCGACCGGTTCGATCGCGCTCATCGACGCCGACGGGCAGACGGTGTCGGGCCCCTTCAGCGGTGGCGGGATCACCCGGCCGTGGGGCATCACGACCGATGGCAACGGGAACGTCTGGGTCGCGAATTTCTCCGACCAGCGCGTGTCGGCGTTCTGCGGGACCTCGCCCGACACTTGCCCCGGCAGCCTGTCGACGGGTGACCCGATCTCGCCGGATGCCGGGTACGCGTTCGACGGCCTCGTCCGCAACACGGGACTGATCGTCGACCCGTCGGGCAACCTGTGGATCGCCAACAACTGGGAAGAGGTTCCGCTGCAGACGAACCCCGGCGGTCACCAGATCGTCGCCTTCGTCGGTCTCGCCGCCCCCGTCGAGGTCCCCCCCTTCTCCGGCTGAGTTGTCCCTCCTCCGGCTGAGTTGTCCCTCTTCCAGCCGAGTTGTCCCTCCTTCAGCCGAGTTGTCCCTCTTCCAGCCGAGTTGTCCCTCCTTCAGCCGAGTTGTCCCTGAGCGGTGCATGGGGGACGAACCCACAGCATCCGTACCGAGCCCACAGCTTTCTGCCGAAGGATCGTGTGGGTTCCCGAGTTAGGTGTGGGTTCGGCGGTGGTCCGGGGCGACCAGGGGCATCCAGCAGGCATGAAGGGATGAGGCGGATGCTTGCGCGGGGCATCCCGCGGATGTTATGTTTTTCGACCCACAACGACGTGCCCTGGGGTAACCGTCAGGTCCCCGAATCGACGGCACGCCCCCGAAACCGCTGTATCTCGGTAGGTCGGGGGTCGTTGCCCTGCCCGCCCCCGCAGCCCCCTCTGACGCGCGAGCCCACCCTTGGGCGCGAGCCCACAGCATCCGTGCCGAACCCACACGTTCTGACCACCGAAACGTGTGGGTTCGCGCGGGAAGGTGTGGGTTCGGCAGGATGGGCTCGCGCGATCGGGCCCAAGAAGGTGTGGGTTCGGCGAGGGGGTCTGTGTCAGGCTCGGATCGTGAGCACCAGCACGGACCTTCGCGTGACACCACCGACACGTCGCGAGTGGCTGGCCCTCGCGGTGCTGTCGACGGGGCTCGGGCTGATCGTCCTCGACGGCACGATCGTCGGCGTCGCCCTCCCTGTGATCATCGCCGACATCGGGCTGGACCTCACCGACGCGCAGTGGGTCAACAGCCTCTACGCGGTTCTGCTGGCCGCGCTCTTGCTGTCGACGGGCAAGCTCGCAGACAGGTGGGGGCGCAAGCTCCTGTTCCAGGTGGGGCTTGTCGTCTTCGTCGGCGGCAGCATCCTGGCGGCGATGGCGGATGCCGCGGGGCCGCTCATCGCGGCGCGCGCCGTGCAGGCGATCGGTGCCGCTCTGATCATGCCGTCGACGCTCTCGACCGTGAATGCGATGTTCCGCGGCAAGTACCGGGGCGCGGCGTTCGGGGTGTGGGGTGCGGTGATCTCGGGAGCCGCTGCCATCGGTCCGTTGGCCGGCGGCGCCCTCACCCAGTGGGCCTCGTGGCACTGGATCTTCCTGGTGAACATTCCCCTCGGGGCTGCGGTCTTCATCGCGGGCCTGCTCACGGTGCCCGAGACGAAGGGCGCGAAGGGGCGGCCCGGAGCGGATGTCGACGGCGCGCTGCTGAGCGCGATCGGCTTCGGCGCACTCGTGTTCGCTGTCATCGAGGGGCCGCAGTTGGGCTGGTGGGCACCGACAGGCGAGTTCTCGGTCTTCGGATGGCAGTGGCCGGCGGATGCTCCGGTGTCGGTGGTACCGATCGCCTTCGCGGTCGCTGTCGTGGCGCTCGTGCTGTTCGTGGTGTGGGAGCGTCACCGCGAGAAGGTGCGCCGTTCCGCGATCCTCGATCTGAATCTCTTTCGCCTCCCGACCTTCACCTGGGGAAACGTCACGGCAGCCATGGTGGCAGTGGGGGAGTTCGCGATCATCTTCGTGCTGCCCCTGTATCTCGTGAATGCGCTCGGCCTGGATGTCATGGGCGCGGGGCTGGTCCTGGCCGCGATGGCGCTCGGCGCGTTCTTCTCGGGCGCATCGGCGAGGCACCTGGCGGCGCGCTTCGGCTCGCCCGGAACCGTGCTGATCGGACTCGGGCTCGAGGTGGTCGGGGTCGCCGTCCTCGCTCTGCTCATCACCGGCTCCAGCTCGGGGTGGATCGTCGCGATCCCGTTGGTCGTCTACGGTCTGGGGCTCGGGCTTGCGTCCGCCCAGTTGACCGGGACGGTGCTGCAGGACGTGCCCGTCGATGTCTCAGGGCAGGGGTCGGCAACCCAGAGCACGGTTCGGCAGGTCGGGTCGGCCCTCGGTACGGCCTTCGCGGGTGCGGCGCTGGCGGTCGCCCTCGCGCTCACGCTGCCGGCCGCGCTGACTGATGCCGGCATCACGGGGTCGAGTGCGACTCAGCTCGCCGACACGACCCGGCAGTCCGCGGGAACGACGATCAGTCAGTTGCGTGCCGAGGGGACGAGCAGTCCGCTCGGTGACCAGACTGCGGCGGCGGTGACGGCGCTTTCGAACGGCTTCGCGGATGCCACACGTTGGTCACTTCTCGTGGCGACGGTGTTCCTGCTGCTCGGATTCGTGGGTGCTCTCGTCGTTCGCCGTGCTGCGGCACGGTCGACGGGTGCGGCGGTCTCGGCATCCGATGCCCGCACGGGAGGGCAAGGATGAAGTACGACCTCAAGAAGGACCGGAAGGATCTGTACGCGCCCGGGTCCCACGATTTCGTGCGCGTGACGGTGCCACCCCTGACCTATCTGGCCATCGGCGGTCACGGCGACCCCAACACGGCAGCCGAGTACACGGATGCCGTGAGTGCTCTCTATGCGTCGGGGTATGCCATCAAGTTCGCCTTCCGGGCCCGCTCGGGTGACGACTTCGTCGTCGGTCCGCTCGAGGGGTTGTGGTCCAGCGACGACCCGTCGAGCTTCGCCGAGCGCCGCAAGGATGCGTGGGACTGGACGATGCTGATCCCGTTGCCGCCGGCAGTGACGGATGCCGACATCCGTGTCGGACTCGACACCGCAGCCCGGAAGAAGCCCGAGCTGCCGATCGACAGGGTCGCTGCGCGCACGATCGAGGAGGGGCTGTCGCTCCAGATCCTGCACGTGGGTTCGTACGATGCGGAGACCCCGACGCTTCGGCGCCTGCATGCGGAGCTGATGCCGGCGCAGGACCTCACGTTCAACGGGCCGCACCACGAGGTCTATCTCAGTGATCCGCGACGGGTCGCCCCCGAGAAGCTGAGGACGATCCTGCGTCAGCCGGTGCGCGCGATCGACTGACGGAGGTCCGGCAGGAATACTGCCGGACCCGTGGCGATCACGCGACCGGCGCCGACTCGGCCTGCGCCGATGATCGCGGCCTCGAGTGTGCGTAGGCCGGCGAAGGTGTAGGCGGCTGCCGGGCCGATCATGCGATGCACACGCTGAGCACCCGGATGTGGGGATTCACCCACGATGTTCTTCCGACCCCGTCGACATCGGAGGCCGCGTCCGACGGCGTGTCGGTCGCTGCATCGGAGGAAGCCGCGCTGGCATCGCTTTCGGCATCCTTTCCCCATATCGTGCGGATGGCGCTGACGGCCCCGGGCGCCGCGGGCGGCTGCGACGCGGATGCGGAGTTCCGTTTCGCTCTCGACATTCTCCTCGAGGCGTTCGAGCAGCGCCGGCTCTCGGGATGGAGCTCGACAGAGGGGCGCTGACCGCGCCGGTCAGTGATCGAGTCGGTCACTGACGCTCGCCACCGCGCCAGGATCCGACCGGCCGCGCCCGGTGCGCGGTCAGGATCGAGAGACCGAGCGTGGCAGTGGCTGCCGCCACCGCGGCAGTCCCGACGCCGGCTGCCGCCGCGAAGGCTGCGTCGGCGTCTGCGCGCGCCGCGTCAGAGGGGATGCGGACGACCGCAGCTCGTGCAAAGGCGAGATCCATGTCGGCCTCGAGGTCGGCGAGGGTCGCTTCGGCAGCAGCGAGGTTCGCCTCCGCACTCCAGTTGTTGCAGAGCGGTGACCACGGGTTCACGCGCAGGCAGTCCGCGTGACCGGTGGCGAACTCGCGCGGTCGCTCTGTCTCATCCTGCGCGTCGACGACGACATCCGCTCCCGACGCGGGAAATGTACCAGCCTCCGCCAGGTCGAGGGTCGCCCGTCGTAGCCTGGACGGATGACACGCGACTCCCGTGACGCGGCGGGGCCGGTGGGCGCCACGCCCGGGGCCCGGCTCGCTGCGGCTGCCTCCGCCGGGCATCAGGACGCACGCCGGCAGCTTCTTCAGCTCGTGTCGACCGACCCGATGGCCGCGCGCCGCGACAGCCTGGCTGCGCTGCTCGGGCTTCCCGATGACCCCGATGCGAGACCCGCTGCCGTCCTCATCCTGTTCGGGGTTCTGGATGACGCGCCGAGCGCCCACCGGGCGAGTGCTGCAGCCGTCTCGCGGGATCTCGACGTGCTGTTGTTGGCGCGGGCGACGACGCTGCGTTCGCACGCGGGCCAGGTCGCCTTTCCCGGGGGTCGTCTGGAGCCGGACGATTCCGGTCCCGTCGCCGCTGCGCTACGCGAAGCCCAGGAAGAAACGGGACTGGACCCGGACGGAGTCGATGTTCTGGGCACCCTCGCCGAGGTGCCCTTGCCGTACTCCTCTCATCGCGTGACCCCTGTCTTGGGGTGGTGGCGCGAGCCGTCGCCGGTGCGCGCTGTCGATGTGGCCGAGTCGGCGGCGGTCTTCCGTGCGCCGGTCGCCGACCTGCTCGATCCCGCGAACCGCGGATGCACAGTCATCGATCGCGGCCCTCGCAGACACCGCGCCCCCGCGTTTCAGGTGCGCACCGAGACCGGCGAGCACCTGGTCTGGGGGTTCACCGCCATGCTGCTGGACGGCTTGTTCGACCGCCTGGGATGGACCGAGCCGTGGGATCGGATGCGCCGGCTCGCGATCCCGAATCTGTTGCCCTAGGCGAACCGGTCCCGGCAGGCGGTGCTGCTGCTGTGACGCGGCTGGCGTCGGCGCCGCGCCCCGGCCTGTGAGTAGTTCTTACTCATTGCAGTGAGGGGGAAGCCACTCGATGCTGGGTGGGTCCCTGACTGGTCTAAGGAGATCTCCATGTTCCGTCGCAGCCGCGCACTCGCAGCCACAGCCACTGTCGCGACCCTGTTCGCCGCATCTCTCGTGCTCTCCTCGTGCACGAACCCGATCGAGCAGTTCATCGAGGATCAGACCGGCGTCTCGATCGACAGCGACGGTGACGGGAGCGTGACCGTCGAGAGCGAAGACGGCGAGATGACGATCACGGCGGGAACCGAAGTGCCCGACGATTTCCCCGGCGAGGTCCCGCTGCCGTCGACCGGCGCCCTCGAGTCATCGGTGGCGATGGCGGGAGCCTGGAACCTCACGTACACCGGTGTCGACGAGACGACGCTGGACAGTGTCGTCGGCGCTCTGGAGAGCGCCGGATTCGCCCAGACCTATGAGATGACCGCTGGCGACTATGCGCAATCGACGTGGGACAACGGCACGTGGACGGTGAGCCTGATTTGGGATCTGTCCTCTGACGGCGCGCTCAACGTCAGCGTGGTCGCGACGCCGTGATGCTCGGGGCAGGTGCCAGAGGTGTCACAGGTGCCGCGCGAGCTGCCGGCACCGCCATTGCGCTGCTCAGCATCGCCGCTCTCGCGAGCGCGTGTGACGGCAGCAGTGCGCCGACACCCTCGCCGACCGATACGTTGCTCGCGATCGATGGTGCCGGCGCGGGCGGCTCGGACGGTTCCGGGGCAGGTGAGGGCGCGGCGAGTTCGGGGGAGGGCTCCGCGTCCTCATCACAGCTCGGCGCTGCCGGCACCTGCCCCGTCGGCCGGTGGGTCATGGACAACGAGTCATGGGCCGCGGCTCTGGGGGAGATGATGCGCGCCGAGATCCCGGGGGCCGAGGTGCACGTCACAGGCGAGCTGTGGCTGGACTGGAACCGTGACGGCACCTATGTGATCACGGCTCGATCGTCCGAGTACGTCATGACAGGGTCGACCGATGGTTCATCGTTCGTCCAGACGATCTCCCACGACGGCGTCGAGACCGGTGCGTGGGCTGCGGCGTCGGCATCCGCGTACGACCTCGTCGCCCAGGATCAGGCGCAGATGGCCTCGGCGGTGTCGATCACCGCGGGAGGGGTCACATACGCTCCTGACCCCTCGGAACTCGCGCCCGAAGCGTGGACCGGACGACTCGAGGTCGTGTGCGGCCCCGAGGTGATGACCACGACCGCGACCGGCGACGGGGGATCGCTCTCGGCGGATTTCCTGCCGCGCGGGTGAGTCCGCGGACGGCGCGGGAGGGCTACGGCGACGTCCCGGCCCGTCGCCGTAGCCCTCACCTCGACGGATGCCGAACTCGGCGCCATGTGCCGCGCGCCGCGTGCTCAGTGCCGCGGACTGGTGACGTGCCCGGTGTCCGTGAGGTGGCGGCGACGCAGCATCAGCGCAACACCGCCGGCGACGAGCGTCGTGCCGAAGAGGGCGCTGAGGCCGACCAGTTGCAGGGCGTCGGCATCCATTCCGCCTTCGGCCAGTACTGACGCTCCGCCGCCGCTGGATGATCCGGATGCGGTGATCGTGATCGGTGTCGAGAACACGCGTCCTGACGAGAGTCCCGTCGCGACGAGGGTGTGGACCTCGGGGGTCGTGGGCCGCCCCCTTCATTCGGTC
>NZ_DCBW01000056.1:0-33007 GCF_002313585.1 Microbacterium sp. UBA1097
CGGCGACGCCCGATCCACCGGCGAGGAGAGTCCTGTCATGCACGCGAACTTTACCTGGTATATGAATCATCTTTCAGTTAGCGTGAGTGCCGTGCGATGACGCACCTCGGCATCCGCTCGCTGGAGAGGGATGCCCGTGCTCCGACCGGGACGACCGTGCGATGGCGCCCGGGGCGATGGCCGGGGCGCCGACGAAGGGATGACGCATGTTCTCTCGTGTCCGAAAGCGCGCAATCGGCGCGCTCCTGGCGGCCGGCTTGGCGGTGGCGGGCCTGGCCGTCGCAGCTCCCGCCGCTCAGGCGATCACCTGTCCCCCGGGATTCGAGACCCTGCCCGGCTGCACGAACGGCGGCGGTGGATCGGGTGGCGGCTCGACCGGCGGCACCGGCACGTGGACGACCGAGACGATCGCCGGGATGTCGGTGCGCCTGTACACCCCGACGACGGCTGCCGCCCTGCCTTCCGGTCGCGCGCTGATGATCTCGCTCCACGGATGCGTGCAGAAGGCATCCGATCTGCAGTCCGCGGGCAACTGGGCACAGACTGCTGACGAGTACGGCATGATCGTCGCGCTGCCGGATGCCCCGAACGGCGGAGTCATCCTCGGCTGCTGGGACTATTACGACGCGAATCACTCGCGCAGCGCGCCATCGCGCCACGACGACAACCTGCTTTCGCTGGCCTCGACACTCACCGCCCGCACGAGCCTCGATATCGACGCCGACCAGGTGTACGTCTCGGGACTTTCGTCCGGGGGCGGGCAGACGATGGTCATGGGATGCCTCGCGCCTGACGTGTTCGCCGGGATGGGCATCAACGCCGGACCGACGGTGGGCACCACCTCCGGTCAGATCTCGTCGGTGGCGGTCTCGAAGAACCAAGGAGTATCGACGTGCACGGGCTTCGCCAGCTCGGCATCCGGCGCCTTCGACACGCAGCTGACCTCGGTCGTCTACGGCAGCAATGACTCGACTGTCGCGCCCGGGTACAACACGCTGAACGGTCAGATCATGGCTGACATCTACGACGCCGATCAGACCTCGAGCTTCGGCCTGTCGGGCCTTGCCGGCACCAACACGTCGGGTTCGGGGACGCTGTACTCGGATGCCGAAGGGCCTCGGGTCTCCGTCATCCAGAACACCGGGCTCGGCCACAACTGGCCAGCCGGTGCGGGATCGGGCGGCTCGTACATCAGCGCGAACAGCATCGACTACCCGGCTTACGTGACGGAGTTCTTCTTCGACAACAACCGCCGCGTCGACCGGTCAGGCGAGCCGACACCCACACCGACACCAACCGGAACGCCGACACCGACACCGACGGTCACTCCTTCGCCGACGCCGACAGTCCCGCCGAGCGACTGCGTGACCGCAACGAACGCCGCCCACAAGGCTGCGGGGCGGGCCACCTCCTACGGGGTGAACCCCTACAACCCGTATTACGCGATCGGAACCCAGGACTACCTCGGTCTCGGCGACGCCACCGTGACGAGTCTGCAGCGCATCTCGGCATCCTCCTGGGATCTCGTAAGCAGCTGCAGCTGACACGGATGCCGCGTGCAGCGCCCGCACCTAGGGTGGATGGATGGACATCGCCGAGGTGCGGGCGCTGCTGACGCCGGCGGGGCTCGACCTGCTGAACAGCCTCGGTCCGGTCTCCTCCAGCGACGAGGTGGCGCGCATCGTCTCACGGCTGCGTAGCGCCGGCCACTCCCCCGATCTGGTGTCGGCAGTGGTCACCCAGGCGCGGCTTCGGGAGCGCGCGCGGTCGAAGTTCGGCGACTTCGCGGGACGGATGCTGTTCACCCGCGCCGGTCTCGAGCAGGCGACACGCCTGTCGGTGGCAGCCCATCACGCCGGGCGGTTCCGTCGCGCGGGAATCGAGCACGTCGCAGACCTCGGCTGCGGGATCGGCGGTGATGCGCTGGCTCTGGCAAGTCTCGGCATCCGTGTCGGCGCCATCGACGCCGACGAGGTGACCGCGGCCCTCGCGACCGTCAATCTCGCACCGTTCGGGGCCGCGGTCACCGTGCGCCACGGGCTCGCTCAGGAGCAGGATCTCAGCGGGGTCGAGGCTGTCTGGCTTGACCCCGCCCGGCGCGAGGCGGGCGAGACGGGACGCGCGCGCGCTGACGACTGGTCGCCGCCGCTGGAGTGGGTCTTCGAACTCACCAGCCGGATGCCGGCCGGTATAAAGCTCGGGCCGGGACTCGATCGTGATCGCATCCCCGACGGGTACGAGGCGCAGTGGGTCAGTGCCGACGGCTCGACGATCGAGCTCGTGCTGTGGTCGGGCGCGCTCGCGCGCGAGGGCGTGACGCGGTCGGCGCTGATCCTGCGCGGGCAGCACGCCGCCGAGCTCACGGCGCCCGCAGACAGCGAGGACGAACCGGTGCGCGCGCTCGGACAGTTCATCCACGAACCCGACGGCGCAGTCATCCGTGCCCGGCTCATCGGACAGGTTGCGAGGTCGCTTCGGGCGGGGATGCTGGCGGAGAAGATCGCGTACCTCACCGGGGATGACGCGGTCACGAGCCCCTTCGTGCAGAGCTTCCGCGTGCGCGAGGTGCTCCCCTCCGACACGAAGAAGCTCGCGAGGGCGCTGAAGGAGCGCGATATCGGCATCCTCGAGATCAAGAAGCGGGGAGTGGATGTCGATCCCGCCGCCCTCCGTCAGAGCCTCAAGCTGAAGGGTGAGGAATCCGCGACCCTCATCATGACCCGTGTCGGGGGCTCCCGCGTCGCGATCCTTGCCGACCGCGTTCCGCCCGCCCCCTGACCTGACCTCTCGGCGGGCGACCCCTCCCGTTCGGTCGCGCCGTCCTGCGACATCCAGCCCACCCGACCCACAACACGGCGCGACCGAATCCACCGGGCCCGGGCCCTGGCCGGAGTCAGGTCAGCACGGCCCAGGCGTAGAGAAGCCAGCCGGCGCTGTAGAGGATCGACACACCGCCGAGCACGATAGCCCACACGGCGACGCGCCTGCTGTCCCGCGGATGCCGCAGCGCCATGATGCCCGCGACGATCGCGACGATCCCGATGACAAAGCCCCACCCGACGAACAGCGAGACAGCAAGGCCCACGATCGCGAACCCCAGGGCCCACCCCGCGAACCCCCGGTCGAAGCTCGCGGGCTCGACGGGTCCGGCATCCGGTTCCCACCCCGGGTGGTCCGGCGACGGGTCGGGGCCGCTGAGGGTGGTCGGCACATCGACCGGGGCCGTCGGAAACCGCGAGAACCCCCGAGAATGATCAGTCATCCTGCCTCCCCCGCGACCTGGATGTCGGTGATCGGCAGGGTCGAGTCGGCCCCGAAAGCCATCGTCGACGGGGCACGCCCGGCCATGATCAGTTCCGAGGCGAGCGCCGCGATCATTGCCCCATTATCGGTGCACAGCGACAGCGGCGGAATCCGCACCGTCACACCAGCCGCAGCGGCGCGCTCCAGCGCGACCTCGCGCAACCGCCGGTTCGCGATGACTCCGCCGCCCAGCAGCAGCCGCGGCACGCCATAGTCAGCGCACGCGGCCAGCGCTTTGGTGACGAGCACATCGACGACGGCCTCTCGGAAGGATGCGGCGACATCCGCTGTCGAGACGGGCTGGCCCGCGGCATCCTGCTGTTCGATCCAGCGCGCGACGGCTGTCTTCAGCCCCGAGAACGAGAAGTCGTAGCGGTGCTCGGCCAGGTCGCTCGCCCGCGAGAGCCCCCGCGGGAAACGGATCGCGTTCGGGTCCCCCGGTCGCGTCCCGCCGTTCCCGTCAGATCCGGATGCCGCGGCCCGGTCGATCTCGGGTCCCCCGGGGTAGGGCAGGCCGAGGATGCGGGCGATCTTGTCGAAGGCCTCGCCGGCGGCGTCATCCACGGTCTCGCCGAGCAGCTCGACGTCGCTCGTGAGATCGCGGACGAGCAGGAGCGACGTGTGGCCACCCGAGACCAGCAGCGCGATCGTCGGGTACTCCAGCGGCTCCGCGTCAGCGTCGAGGAGGTCTGCCGCGATGTGGCCCACGAGGTGGTTGACGGCATAGAGCGGCTTGTCGAGCGCAACGGCGAGCGCCTTCGCGGCGCCGACGCCGACCATGAGCGCCCCCGCGAGCCCCGGACCCGAGGTGACGGCGACGGCATCGATGTCGCCGAGCTGGACCTGCGCCTCGGCGAGCGCCGCTTCGATCGTCGGTTGCAGCGCCTCGAGGTGTGCGCGCGCGGCGACCTCGGGGACTACTCCGCCATAGCGGGCGTGTTCGTCCATGCTCGAGGCGATCGTGTTCGAGAGCAGTGTGCGCCCGCGCACGATACCGATGCCGGTCTCGTCGCAGCTGGTCTCGATCCCGAGGACGAGCGGTTCGGCGGCGCTCACGTGCACACTCCCCCGGATGCGACGGCGGTGGGTTCATTTCCGGCGGCCTCGCGACGCGCCGCATCCCACCCCACGAGGTCGAGCTGCATGATGATCGCGTCCACATCGTCGGGCTGGTAATAGCGCGGGCGACGCCCGGTCTCGATGAAGCCCTCGCGGCGATACAGGCCTCGGGCTACCGGGTTGTCGTCGCGCACTTCGAGGAAGACGGTCCGTGCGCCCGCGTTGCGGGCGCACTCGAGAAGCGCGGCGAGCAGCATCCGTCCGCGGCCTGTGCCTCGCTCGGCGGCATCGAGCGCGATGGTCTGAATGTCGGCATCAGCTGCCCCTCGCACTGCGCGCACCCCGCCGTAGCCGATGACCCGCCCCGCCTCTTCGACCACCAGGTATGAGCCATGCGGCGACGCGAGTTCGCCGGCCATCATCGCCTCTGACCACGCGTCGGAGGGAAACGAGGCCCGCTCGATTGCCATGATCGCGGCGAGGTCGTCGGCGGTTGCGGGGCGGATGCTCATACGCCCACCTTCTTCGGCCCGGCGGATATCGTCACGTCGGGCGAGCGCAGATAGAGCGCGTCACGGGGGCCGACCTCGCGCCCCGCCGCGAGCGACCGCGCGGCGACCAGTGCGACCATGGCTGCCGAGACCGCCGTCGTGTCGCGGCGCTCCGCACCAAGCCCGGTGAGCACGGCCTCGATCTCGTCGCGCGGGGTGAGGGCGGGTTCGGTGACCCGGACCGGCAGGCCGTCGTCGTCCACGCCCTCGTAGACCGTGTAGGCGAACTCGCGGCGGCGGGCGTCGGTGACGATCGCGAAACGCTCGGCACCCGTCTCACCGGCGAGGGCCTGATCGAGCAGGATGCCGAGGGCTGCAGCATCGTGGCTGACCACCGGGACCACGGGGATGCCGCGCCCGAGCGCAAAGGTGCGGGCTGCTGCGATGCCGACGCGCAGGCCGGTGAAGGGGCCGGGGCCCATACCCGCCGCTACCGCCGTGATCTCTGGACGCTCACCGGGTGTGCCGGCGCCGGCGTGTCCGAGGGGTGCATCGGCGCGCGCCGTGCCGAGCACGGTATGGAGCAGATCGCCGATGACTTCGGCGTGTCCGAGCGGGTTCGCGCTCAAGGCCTCGGCAAGCACCACGCCATCTACCTCGACGACCGCCACCGCGGTGCCGACCGAGGTATCGATGCCGAGAATCACCTATCCAGGGTATCCGCGCCCGGGCACCCGGCAGCTGCGTGCCGTTTGCAGGCCCACTTGCCGCCGCGGGCGTGTTTTAAGCGCGTGGCACCTGATTCATCCTGCGTTCGGCCCGGGCAGGACCGCCCGCGCGGTGGCGGGGGCGCATTGCCCGCGGCCCGACGAGCCCGCGGGCCCCGCCGTCTCTGCCCCACGTGTGCGGCTGAACGATGCATGAGCTGCACATCAATGCGCCGCGCATGCACAGAAGTGCCGCACACGTGGGATCAGCGCGCGAACCAGCGCCGAGCCCCGACCGATCAGGAGGGCTCGCGACGGATGCTGACAAGGCGCGGCGCGTCGGCGGCGAGGTCTTCCGTAGCCCGCGAGTACGTGCCGCAGGCGGTGTCGACGCCCGTACCATGCCACTCGCGCTGCAGCTCGACATCCCACCAGTGATCGCGCAGGCCCGACACCATCCCGCGCCCCCACTCGACCACGACGACCGAGCCGTCGTAGTCGATGTCGAGGTCATCGAGCTCTGCCGCAGATCCCAGGCGGTAGGCGTCAACGTGCACCAGTGGCGCCCCGCCGACGAGCGACGGGTGGGTCCGCGCGAGCACGAAGGTCGGACTCTGGATGGGGCCGCGCACGCCGAGCCCCTCGCCGATCCCGCGGGTGAGGGTCGTCTTGCCGGCGCCGAGGACCCCGGTGAGCACGACGAGGTCGCCCGGATGCAGCATCCGTCCCATCTGCACCCCGAGGGCGTGCATGTCGGCGGGGCTCGTGATCTCCCGGTCGCCGATCAGGGCATCCAAGCCGCTCACGACGACACCTGCCGCCGCGGCACGCGCGGACCGATCCGGGTCACGATCTCATAGTTGATCGTGTCGGCGGCGCGCGCCCAGTCGTCGGCGGACGGGACGCCGAGCGTCGGGTCGCCGAACAGCACTGCCTCGTCGCCCACCGCCACCGGGTGGTCACCGACATCCACGACAAACTGATCCATGGCGACGCGTCCGGCTACCGAGAACGGCTTGCCGCCGATCCAGACCGGCCCCCGCCCGGAGGCGTTTCGCGGCACCCCGTCGGCGTACCCGATCGGGATGAGCGCAAGGGTGCTCTCGCGCTCGGTGCGGTGCTGATACCCGTACGAGACGCCGTGTCCGGCATCCACGCGGCGCACCGCGGCGACTGCCGCGCGCAGTGTCATCGCGGGGCGCAGGCCCACATCCGCGGAGCTGCGGTCGGCGAACGGCGAGAGGCCGTAGATCCCGATACCCAGCCGCACGCATCCGAGCCGTGTCTCGGGCAGGGCGATCGCGGCGTGGGTGGCAGCGAGGTGGCGAAGCGGCGGCGCGAGACCGAGCGCTGCCGCCGAGCCCGCGGCATCCAGGAACACGCGCAGCGCCGCGCGGTCGTCCTCGGCGCTCGTGTTCGAGAGGTGGCTGAACAGTCCGATCACCCGCAGCTTGCCGATGCGCTCGAGCCGCGCGGCCTCGGCGAAGACAACACCGTAGTCAGCCGGCGCGACGCCGTTGCGCCCGAGCCCGGTCTCAAGCTTGAGGTGCACACCGACGGGTCGGTCGACTGACGCCGCGGCCGAGGCCTGCTGCAGCTGGTCGAAACTCGAGATGCCCAGCTCGATGCCAGCCCCGGCAGCTTCGCGGAACGAGGTCCCGGGCGCGTGCAGCCAGGCGAGGATCGGGGCGGTGATGCCCGCCCGGCGCAGGGCGAGTGCCTCGGTGATGTCTGAGACGCCGATTCGCGTCGCACCGCCCGCCAGCGCCGCGACGGCGGACCGCGTCGCGCCGTGGCCATACCCGTCGGCCTTCACGACCGCGATGACCTCGGAGTTCGTCATCCGTCGCAGGTGCTGCACATTCGCGGCGATCGCTGCGACATCGACGGATGCCTCGCGCAGCGTCCCCTCCGGCAATCTCGACCCCGGCATCACGCTCATGCCGTTCCCTCCTGGTCCTCGACCGCTTCCGCGAACTCAGCCCCTGTCGCCGAACCCACACCGTCCGCGTCAGCCCACACCTTTTCCGCGGGGGATGCTGTGGGTTCGGCACCGGGCGTGTGGGTTCGCGCCCGCGGCTCCGCAGCGGACTCCGCGATGACGTAGGCGGTCGCCAGGTGCGCGTCGTGAGACATCGACAGGTGCAGGGTCGTGATCGACCGCGCGGCGATGACCTCGGCGGTTGACCCGGTGAGGCTGAACCAGGGGCGACCGGATGCCTCGGGCGTGACCTCGATCTCGGTCCAGTGCACGCCGTCCGACCCGCCGAGGGCCTTGATGAGCGCTTCCTTCGCGGCGTAGCGTGCAGCCAGAGACCGTGGTTTCAGCATCCGTTCAGCCGGCGAGAAGAGCCGCGTGAGCAGCTTCGGGGTGCGCGCTATCGTCCGTTCGAAGCGTTCGATGTCGACCAGGTCGACGCCGATCCCGACGATCATGGGCTCTCCTCAGCCGGCGGCGGTGACGGATGCCGCAGCATCCGCCACCCTATCGCTGGCTGGTATCAGGCGCTGGCTGGTATCAGGCGCTGGCTGGTATCAGGCGCTGGCTGGTATCGGCCGCCCCGCTTGTGTCAGGAGGCGATGCGACGCCGGACCAGGATTCCGGCGCCGACAAGGATCGCCACGAGCGCGAGAGCACCGGCGATGCCGAGCGGGAGCCCGTCGGCACCTGTCTGCGCCATCACGCCGTCGCTGATCACTGCCTGCCCGGCAGCCCCCTCGACGGTGACCGTCGCCCATCCGATCACGCCGCTGCTGTTCTGGACGACGAGTGTGTGGGTGCCGGCCGGCACGGACGCCGGAACGGTGGCCGTCACGGTTCCGCCCGCAACCTTCGTCCATCCCGAGATCAGGGTGGGCGTGGAGTGGAGCCACACCTGGACCCACTCTCCGTCATGACCCGGCACCGAGATGGTGATCGGGTCGCCGACACGGAGCGTTCCCGACGGAGCGATGGCGCCTTCGAGCGATGGGTCGAGGTCTGCGACGCTCACGGGAACCGTGTTCTCGGTCGGCCTGCCGTCACTGTCACCGCTACCGGAGCCATCGCCATCACCCGAGCCACCGCCACCGGGGTTGTCGCCACCGCCGGGGCCCGAGGCAGCGAGCACCGTAAGGGTACGGACCTCGGAATCAGCTGCTGCACCGAAGGGGTCGACCGATGACGCATACCAGCCGTACTCGCCGGGTGCGGCATCCCACGTCACCGAGGTCGTCGCGCCACTCTCAACGTCACTCACCGCGCCGATCTCGTGCGATGTCAGGATGTCGACCCGAACGCCGTCGGTGCGCAGCACCTTCTGAGCGGGTTGGATGCCGAGAGCGGCATACGGCATCGTGAACTCCTGGTGCTCGGGATCGAGCGAGGGGTCATCGGCGTCGTAGTCGTCGAGCGAGGGCGAGTACGTGCGCGCGATGATCTGCTGGTTCTCGTTGTCGAAGTGGAGGAGGCGGAGGTAGCCGAGACCGCCCTCAGCCAGGCCCTGATAGTCGAACAGGATCTGGTAGACCTGACGGTCGTCCGTCCCGTCACCGTCGTCGTCGAAGCCGTCGATGCGGGTGTACGCGTCGTGGTAGTGACCTGAGAACACCATCCGCACGTTGGGGTTCGTGGCGATGACCTCGTCATAGATCTGCTGCGGGATCGGCCCGAGACCTCCCGTGGTCAGCATGTACTCGTGCAGGTTCAGCACCACGATCCGCTCGGGGTACTGAGCGAGAACTTCGTTCATCCAGGCGATCTCGTCGTCGCCGGGGCCCCAGCCCATGTAGAGCATCAGAAAGTCGATGCCACCGGCGGTGATGAGGTCGTAGTGGCCGCGGTTGTTCTTGTAGTCGCCGCCCCACCAGGGGTTTTCCTGGTAGCGGTCAGCCCCGAAGTAGGTGCCGTAGTTGGTGTAGTCGACCTCCTTGTGGCCGACGTCGTGGTTGCCCGCCAGCACGCCGTAGGGCAGACCCGCATCGTCGAGCTTCTGGTATTCCGGGTCGGCGTAGTCCCACTGCCACAGCTGGTCGTAGTCGTCCACGATGTCGCCGGTGTGGAACAGGTACTGCAGGTTCAGGTCAGACCGCTCGGCCAGCAGGTAGTCGTGGATCGCTGTTTGGTGCTGGTGGAACTCCTCGTTGTAGTACTGCGTGTCGGATTCGACAGCGAGGGTGAAGTCGTACTGCGAGCGGAGCGTGTCATCGGCATTCCGCGGCTCGACCGCGCTCTCGCGTGACGACAGGTTCTCGCCGGCGAACCCTTCGGAGTGCTGCACGAGCAGTCGCACGGTGCCGTCGAGAGCGTAGTCGGCGACCGGCAGGACAGCGTCGAGACTGACCGTCGTGACGTCATCCGTCGTGACGAGACGATCGACCTCATCCCACGCGCCGTCGACGCCGAGCGCATAGAGCAGCAGCTTGGCGTCGGCGTTGGCCGAGCCCTCCCAGTGCACCCGGACGCGGGCGTCATCCCCGGCGTCGGCGGGGACCGTCGCGTCGAACAGGTGGTACGGGAACGCGGTGTCGGATGCCTCGACGAGTGTCTCGCCGTCGAACGTGCCGAGCTGGGCTGCCTCGTCGGCGGTGAGGTTCCGCGCACCGGAGCGGTCGGTCGTGTCGGCGGTGCCGACGGTGCCGGTCGCCGCCGTGACACCGTCGCCCACGCTCAGCGCGTGCCCTTCGGCGAAGGTCACGTCAAGGAGGTCGCCGGTGGGGTCGACGGCCCGTGCCTCGAGGGTCACCGAACCCTCCTCGAGGCTGGCACCGTCGGCCGGCGACACCAGCGTGACGGCGGGGTGTTCGACGGGAGTGCGGAAGGCGATGACCCGTTCAGTGACGTTGCCAGCGGCATCCGTCGCGGTGATCACGACCTCGTGGTCGCCCTCGGCAAGTGTCAGCGACGACGTCTCGTAGGGCAGCGCAATCACGCGGCCGTCGAGGGTCGTCTCCAGCGAGACGAGACCGGAGCCGATGTCGCTCGCCTGCGCGTCGATCGTGAACGTGCCCTGGTAGAGCTTGTCCGCCTCGAGATCGGTCGTGACGTCAGGCAGCGTGTTGTCGACACGAACCTGCGCGTCGACCTCGGTACCACCATCGGATGCCGAGACGAGGTGCTCACCGTCGGCCACCGCGGTGGTGTCCCAGGCGTAACTGACGGCCGTGGCGGCGTCGGCCGGGATGGTGAACGTCGCGTCGTAGTAGTCGTACTTGCCGGCGCTGTCGCCCATCGCGAGCACTGCTGTCGGATCGTCGTAACCGGCAGGCGTCAGTGTGCGGCCGTCGGGCAGGATGAGCCGCAAGCCCTTGATCGAGAAGTCATCATTGTTCTCGTCGAGGTTGATCTCGGGCGCGGCCTTGGTGCCGGCCCACACGCTGACGGTCACGCTCTGGCCAGCGGTGACGTAGTCGAGCGGAACCGCGGTCGAGATGGTGTCCCAGCCCGAGTAGATCCCGTCGTCGAAGATGTGCAGGACGTCGTCACCGGCCTTCACGCCGTTGCGGAAGAAGGTGTCGACACCGCTCGCCTCGAACGCGAACACCGGTGCCGCCTCCAGCTGAGGCGTCGCCGCGACAGGGGCACCGTCGATGCTGAGCTCGACCTCGGCGGGGTAGGTGTCGCCGCCCGCGATCAGTCCCACCTCACCGCGTACCCACTGCTCGTCGGTGACGTTCAGGCGCACCGGCGACGTGTCGACCCCGGCAAGGGCCACGCGAACCGGACCCACGACCGACTCGTTTGTTCCGTCGCTGGCAACGACCGTGTACTCGAACCAGCGCTTGCCGGTGAGGTCGGCAGCGGCGATCGGCAGGACGTAGCCATCGGCGCCGTCCGAGACGATCTCGTGGCGGATCGGCTGTGCGTCAAGGTTGCTGCGCACGGTGATCGAGAGAGTCTTGACCTGGATGTCGTCAGTGGACTGGACGGCAATCTCGAAGTCCATGCCGGGGGCGATCTCGGCTGCCGTCTGGTCGGCGATCTCGGGAGCCGTGGTGTCAGCCGGCACGATCATCAGTCCGTCGTCGACCTGCTCGGGGGCGATGGCCCCGGGCGTCGCGCCGGAGGTCCCGAGCTTGGTCTGCAGAGTCAGGTCGTCGTGGTTGACGGCGTACTGGATCGGCTGGTCGGCGGTCGTATCGTCGACGCCACCAAGGTTGTAGTACGCGCGGTTGACGGTGAATCCGGTGTTCGTGGTGATCTCGAGCCCTCGAGCGGAGGAGTTCGACATCCCGCCCGAGCGGATCTCGAACAGGCTCTCATCGGCGATGAGTGAGCTTCCGAAGTGGGCGTTGAAGTCGGCTGCCGTAAGCGCGTCGTTGGCGCCGTTCTTGATCCAGAAGACGATCGTGCCGCCCGCGGGGATGACCGCGTCACGAACGGTCGCCGGCCACAGCGTCGTCGATGAGTTGGTGAGGTCGGCCAGCGGGTAGAGGTATTTCAGGGTGTAGTCCGAGAAGTCGACCGGGGCGCTCGTGGCGTTGTAGACCTCGACGAACTCGTACGCATCGGACCCGCCGACATTCGCCGTGTCTGGCGCGACCTCGGTGATCTGCAGCGGCGCCGTCACGAGATCGGCATCGGGTTGCGGAGCGAACGGTGCCGGGACGAGCGTGTCTGCCGGAATGACACCGGGCGTTGGCGCCACCGTCGCCTCGAGCACAGCCATCATCGTTTCGGTCAGGCGGGCCGGCAAACGGTAGTTCACGCTCGTGCCGCTCCCCACCTCTCCGGCCTCGTACCAGGCTTCGGTGATGACGGTCTCGCCCGAGACCAGACGGATGCCGCGACCCCCGCCGTTCGCAAACCCCGACTGGCCCGTGATCGGGATGACGGTGAGCTCAGCGTCAGCGTTGTAGAACGCACGGAAGTCGTCGGCGGTGTAACCGTCGGTGTTCGGCGAGTACTGGAGCCACAGCAGCGCCGCCTCACCGGCGGGGATGACACTTCCCGCGGGGAAGGCGAGAGCCTTGGAGCTCGACACGTAGTCGTAGACGACAGTCGTGTTGGTGGCAGTGAGGTCGATGTCGTGATCGGTGGTGTTGTAGACCTCGACGTACTCCCAGCGATCGGTGCCCTCGTTGTCGGGCGCGAACTCGGTGACGATCAGGTCGCGGGGTGCGATCTCGACGACCGGTTCCGGTTCCTCGGCGATGAGCGCCTCGGGAACCACCACGCCGGGCGTCGCATCGGCAAGCGTCGACAGGACTGCCGCAGAGGTGCCGGATGCCGGAACCTGGAAGTGCACGCTCAGGTCGGTGCCCGCACCGCCGACGGGGACGAAGGCGCGCGAGACCTCGGCATCCGCGACGCTCAGCCGAACTCCGCGACCGCCCCCATTTGCCATCCCGGACTGGCCGGTGACGCGGACGACGTCGTAGTCGGTCTGGGGCTGGGTCGCGGCGAAGTGGGAGCGGAAGTCGTCGACGGTCTTGGCGAAGCTGTCGACGGTCGAGGTGGTGTAGCTCAGCCAGAGCACGAGCGTCTCGCCCGCGTCGATGACGGTTCCGGGCTCGACGGTCAGCGGCACGTCCGAGGACCTGTCGTCGCTGTCTGCGTAGATGTACGACAGTCCGACACTGTCGAGATCCAGGTCGACCGCTTCGGTGCCCAAGTTGTGGACCTCGATGAACTCGAAATCGTCATAGCCCACGTTGTCGGGAGCGATCTCGGTGATCAGGAGGTGCGGTGTCTCCGACGCCGCTGCGGCCGGTGCGGCAACCACCAGGGGTGTGGCCAGAATCGCGGTTGCGGTGAGGAGAGAGAACGGACGGAACAGGCGCGCAGGCGTGGAGAGAGACATCAACAGCTTTCGTCTGGAGCAAACCCTGCGAACCTACGAGGCCGATGTGACCACTGGCGACGCCGAGGTGAACACACCGTGACAGGCGGATGAGCACTCGGTGCCCCCGCGATTCGCTCCCCGACCGGCGCCGTCTCCACCCGCCGGGTCAGTCGCGCAGCGCGGCGAATCTCTCGTCGTAGACGGGCCGCAGCTGGGCGAATCGCGCGTCCCACGCGGCGTCGTCGACGAGGACGGCATCGGGCGCTGCCAGCCCCTGCGCCAAGAGCTCGAGATAGCTCTGCCACCCGGCCCCGTAGAGGATTGACTGGATGCCGTGATGCGAAAGCGTCAGGCGGGTTCCTGCGGCGTCGGGTGCGAGGCTCACCGTGAGCTCGGTGGGGTCCTCACCCACGGCGTGCCAGGTGGTCGTGAAGCCCCGCGGTGGAGCGCACGAGGTCACCACACCGCGACACCACACCTCGCCGTCCGATCCCAGCACCTCCCACGCACCGCCCTCGCGCAGATCGCCGCGGTAGGTCGCCATCCACCGCGACAGCCGCTCGGTGGTCGTGACTGCCGACCACAGGTCGTCGATGTCGGTCGCATAGACCTCGGAGTACTCGAGGTGGTACCGGTCGCCGTCGCGCGTGATCCGTGGAGCGCCGAGGGTCATGATGCCTCCTGGTCGGGAGTGATGGGAATGCCGGATGCCGCTGACAGGCGAGGCTCGGCAGCGGCCTCGCCGCGTCGCCGCGCCGACCTGCCGCGCGCGATCTCGGTGTGCAGAGCGTCGAGACGTTGGGAAAGGGGTGCGCGCAGCCGGTCGAGGTACGTCGCAGCAGCGTCGAGGCCGTCGGCGCGAAGGTGATAGATCCGCCGGGCGCCATCGATCTCGGCATCCGCGAAGCCGTTCTCACGCAGCAGCCGCAGGTGCCGCGAGATGGCGGGCTGGCTGATGGCGAACTCGCCGCCGACCAGGTCAACGAGCACACCTGCGGGCTGCGGGCCGTGGGAGAGCACCTCGAGCAGTCGGCGCCGAACCGGATCGCCGAGGATGTCGAGGGCGTGCATGAGATCTTTATATCAGTCTCACGTTATATAGTCGAGGAGCAAAGGAGACAGTCGGCAGCATCGGTCGGATCGATCGACATCGGTCGGATGCCGCAGCGCGGAGCATCCGATAGAAGCGGCAGTATTCGACCGAAGCCTCGAGCCGGGACTACTCGACCGTGACGGACTTCGCGAGGTTGCGCGGCTGGTCGACGTCGAGCCCCTTGGCCGTGGCAAGGCCCATCGCGAAGATGTGCAGCGGCACGACGGCAAGCAGCGGCTCGAACAGCGGGTCTGCCAGCGGGATGCGCAGCACCTCGTCGGCGTAGGGCAGCACGGCAGCATCCCCCTCTTCGGCGACCGCGATGATGCGGGCACCGCGAGCGCGGATCTCCTGGATGTTGGAGACCACCTTCGAGTGCAGCAGCGGTGAGTGCCGCGGCGAGGGCACGATCACGAAGACCGGCTGACCCGGCTCGATGAGGGCGATGGGGCCGTGCTTGAGCTCGCCGGCCGCGAAGCCCTCGGCGTGGATGTAGGAGATCTCCTTGAGCTTGAGCGCACCCTCGAGTGCGATCGGGTAGCCCACGTGGCGTCCGAGGAAGAGCACCGACTGGGTGTCGCCCATCCACCGCGCGAACTGCTCGATGTGCTCCTGCTCGCCCTCGAGGACCCGCGCGATCTTCTCGGGAACACCCTCGAGTTCGAGGACCTGCTGGCGGATCTCGGTGTCGCTGAGGGTTCCGCGCACGTGCGAGATGTGCAGTGCAAGCAGGTAGAGCGCCGTGATCTGCGCGACGAACGCCTTGGTCGAAGCGACAGCGACCTCGGGCCCCGCGTGCGTGTAGACGATCGCATCCGACTCGCGCGGGATCGTCGCCCCCTGCGTGTTGCAGATCGACAGGGTCTTGGCGCCGCGCTCGCGCGCGTACTTGACGGCCATGAGCGTGTCCATCGTCTCGCCGGACTGGCTGATCGAGACAACGAGAGTGTCGGACCCGATGACCGGGTCGCGGTAGCGGAATTCATGGGCGAGCTCGACATCGGCCGGCACCCGCGCCCACTGCTCGATGGCGTACTTGCCGACCATGCCCGCATAGGCTGCCGTTCCGCAGGCGACGACGATGACACGGGTGATGCCGGCGAACAGGTCGTCGAGGCCGTCGAGTTCGGGGATCGATACGACCCCGTCACGGATGCGTCCCCGCACCGTGTTCGCGACAGCTTCGGGCTCCTCCGACACCTCCTTGGCCATGAACGATGACCATCCGCCCTTGTCGGCGGCTGCGGCATCCCACAGCACCTCGAACGGCTCGACGCCGACCGGGTTGCCGTCGAAGTCTGTCACCTCGACCCCGTCGGGGGTGATGGCGACGATCTCGTCCTGCCCGATCGCGAGAGCCTGACGGGTGTGCTCGACGAAGGCTGCAACGTCGGATGCGAGGAAGTTCTCGCCCTCGCCGAGTCCGATCACCAGGGGCGAGTTGCGGCGGGCGCCGACGACGAGGCCCGGGTTGTCGCGGTGCATCGCGAGGAGGGTGAAGGCGCCGTCGAGGCGGCGGACGACCGACCGGAACGCGGCGACGAGGTCGCCGCCGTGCGCGCGATACTCGCGTCCCAGCAGCACCGCCGCCACCTCGGTGTCGGTCTCGCTGCGAAACTCGTAACCCTCTTCGCGCAACTCGTTCTTGATCGCGGCGAAGTTCTCGATGATGCCGTTGTGGATCAGCGCGAGCTTGTCGTCGTCTGCAAGATGCGGGTGGGCGTTGGCATCCGTGGGGCCACCGTGGGTCGCCCAGCGCGTGTGCCCGATGCCCGTCGTGCCCGGGGGCAGCGGATGCTCGGAGAGGTCATCGCGCAAGACACCGAGCTTGCCCGCCCGCTTGCGCATACCCAGGTGGCCGTCGCCGTCGATGACGGCAATGCCCGCCGAGTCGTAGCCGCGGTACTCCAGGCGCGACAGTCCAGCAATGAGGATGGGCTGACTCTCACGCGGCCCGACATATCCGACGATTCCACACATTCCACACATGCTACGGGTCGCGGATGCGCTCATCCTGCGCCGCCGCCGGGAATACGCGACAGCGCCGTCTGCGGGACGCCCCGAGCGTCGCGACTGCACTACCCGCGGGACGCCCCGAGCGTCGCGACGATATCCCGGGCGACGTCGTCGTTCTCGAACAGGCGATCGTGCGCACACGGCCCCGCAAGTGGGGGGATGCCACCGAATCGCTCGGTGAGATCGCCGAAGTCCGCCGACCCGACGGTGGTCGTGAGGTCGACGGTCACCTCACAGCGGGCGATGAAGCTGGAGTCGGCATCCGCCGTCGCTGAAGTGACCTCCACGATGCCGTCCCCCGCCTCGAACACCTGGTCAAGCGCGGGTGCGAGATCCAGACCGAACACGCCAGCTGCGTCGCGCAGAGCCGTGAAGATCTCTGGGGGCACGAGTCCCGCCGTCAGGTGGATGCGATAGTCGCCGGCGATTGCGTGCACGTTCAGACTGCTCGGCCACTCAGGCACACTCGAGAGCTCGGCCGAACCCGCTCGAAGCGCCTGGCCGCCGTCACCAGCGACGGCGAAGACAGTCCGGACGCTGGGCGGGATGTCGCACCCGACGCGAGCATCCGACTCCATCTCACGGTTGCAGATCCCGACGATCGCGGGCAAGGCGATCTGAGCGATGACCGACGCCGACGAGAACAGGGACTCTGTCGCATCGCCGAGCACCGACACCACTGACGCGACCTCGGACCCCTCGTTCGGGGTCGCGACGGTGATGACCTGACCGACGTGCGAGGCTACGCCCTCGTTCGATCCCCCGAGGGCGTAGCGAAGCGCGAGCCCTCCCATCGAATGCGCGACGATGTCAACGGTGTCGCCTGACGCCTCGGCGAGACACTCGATCGCTCCGGCGAGCGCGGGTGCGGTCGCCGTGTGCCCGACCCACAGTGCGGCCACGGAGGAGTAGTCGAAGGCGAACACTGACGTGTCGGGAAGCTCCGATAGGCGCTCTTGCAGCGAGCGCAGATCGACGGCGGGGTCGCCGCCCGATGACCACTCGACCGGCCGAGAGAACGGCGAATTGGCGATACCCGTGCTCGTCGTGACCGGTCTCGGTCCCGCCTCCGACTCCGGCATGGCGGTGCTGAGCCACCCGTGCACGAGCAGGACGGGGTTTTGCACCGGGTCCTCGTCGGAGCCGGTGAGTCGCACGAGGTGGGGCGACACTCCGGCGAGGCAGGATGCCGCATTCGTCGCGCCGCCGGCGGTCGATGCGGCGGGTTCGGAGGTCACAAAACGCGAGACGGATGCCCCAGAATCGACCACGTCGCCGGGCGAAGCCGAAGCGACCGCGGGTACGCCGATCAGCGCCCCTGCCGCAATCGCCGACAGGAACGTCACGCCGAAGAAGCGCCCACGCCCGTTAGGGAGCAGAGCTTTCATACGGCCCCCGATGACCACCCCGCATGAAACATCTTTACCATGACGATCGGCGTGTCGCGATATCGGTGAAGCCCTGACCGTGCTGGGACCGCTCCCATGCCCCGCCGGTTGGAGAATCCGCCGATCTGCGCCCCTTTCGGGCGCACAGCGCGCTGCTAGACCTTGCGCAGGAGGACGCGGTCGACGGCGTGATTGGCGGCCTTCTGCAGCACGAGGGTCGCCCGATGTTTGGTGGGCAGGACGTTCTCGATCAGGTTCGGCAGGTTGATCTCGTTCCAGAACCCGAGGGCGGTCTCGACCGCCGTCTCGTCGGTCAGATCGGAGAAGACGTTGAAGAACGAGCCCGGGTCGGCGAAGGCACCGTGTTTGAGAGCGAGGAAGCGGTCGACGAACCACTGCGTGATGTGTTCGGGATCGGCATCCACGTAGATGGAGAAGTCGAACAGGTCGCTGACTGCCACCTCGTTGGGCGAGGGCGGCGGCTGGAGCACGTTCAGTCCCTCGACGATGACGACATCCGGGCGCCGAACCGTGATGACGGCATCCGGAACGATGTCGTACTTCATGTGGGAGTAGAAGGGAGCGCGGACCTCGGGCGCCCCACTCTTGACGTCGGTGAGGAACTGTACGAGCGCGCGCCGGTCGTAGGACTCGGGGAAGCCCTTGCGGTGCATGATGCCGCGGCGCTCGAGCTCCGCGTTGGGGTAGAGGAAGCCGTCGGTGGTCACGAGCTCGACGCGCGGGGTGTCGAGCCAGCGGCTCATGAGCTCGCGCAGCAGGCGCGCGATGGTGGACTTGCCGACGGCGACTGATCCGGCGACGCCGACCACGAACGGGGTGGTCGAGTCGTTTTCCTGCAGGAACGCGCTGGTGTCGGCTCCGATCCGCCGGGTTGCGCCCGCGTACAGGCTCAGGAGGCGACTGAGCGGGAGGTACACCTCGCGCACTTCGTCGAGGTCGAGGCGATCCCCAAGGCCGCGAAGCGACACGATCTCGGTTTCGGTGAGCGGCTGACGCATGTCGGCAGCGAGCCTCGCCCACTCGGGGCGCAGGATCTCACGGTAGAGCTGCGGGTTGAGTTGCTCGCGGGCGTCGAGGGCTGCGGCATCGCTGGGCACGGGGCCATCGTAACCCCCATGCGAGTTGTCCTTCCCTCAGCCGAGTTGTCCTTCCCTCAGCCGAGTTGTCCTGGATGGCTCACTACACTGTCGCTCGTCGGAGCACGTCGACGCTGTGGTCGCCGCACGAGGAGACGGAGGATGCACGCGTGGACGACGAGTCGATGCTCACTCGAACGCGATGGGCGCGCCGCGGCGCTCTCGGCATCCTGGCGATCATCGCTCTGGTCGCCGTGATCGGGCTTCCCCTGTATGTCTTCCCGGCAGTTCCCGCGGCGCCCAAAGCCGACCTTCTCTATGTGATCGGCCCACCGACTGCGACCCGCATCGCGGATGCCGAGAGCCTGCGCGATCAGGGAATCGCTGACGAGGTCCTGGTGTCAGTGCCGGCATCGGGGCCGGACTCGGCGGATGAACTCGCCTACTGCTGGCGGGCTTATGTGACCTGTCGCACTCCCGACCCGTTCACGACGCGGGGGGAAGCAGCGATGCTCGACGCCTATGCGACCGACGATGAGAGCGTCATCGTGTTGACCTACACGCCGCACGTGCTGCGTACGCGCTACATTTTCGGCGCGTGCGCGGATGCCGACGTCACCGTGATCCCCGTCGACGAGAGCCTGAACCTGTCGCGCTGGATCTACAACTACGCCTATCAGACTGCCGCCTTCGCGAAGGCGTGGATCGTCGGTTGTGCGGCACCGCCCTCCGACGCCCTGCCCTGAGGCCTCGTCTGATGCGCCGGGCCGAACGCAGGCGCGATCGTCATTGGTGGCGCACCTGAGCCACTGGCCACGGCGTTCATCCTGCAATCGGCACGACAACGACCGGGCACGGATGCCTACCCGAGCCACCGATAAGCTGACCCCCGTGCGTCTGGGCGTCCTCGACATCGGCTCCAATACCGTCCATCTTCTCGTCGCCGACGCTCACCCCGGCGGCCGCCCACTCGCCTCCACGAGCCACCGATCCGTGTTGCGCCTCATGAGGTACGTCACGCCCGACGGCGCGATCAGCGAGGAGGGGATCGCCGCGCTCGTGGATGCCGTGTCACAAGCCCGCGTGGTCGCCGAACGCGAGAAGGTCGACGAGTTCCTCGCGACGGCGACCTCCGCGGTGCGCGAGGCCACCAACGGAACCGAGGTGATCGCGCGAATCGAGGCAGCGCTCGGCCAACCGCTCCAGGTTCTCGGGGGCGTTTCGGAGGCCCGGTTCACGTTCCTCGCGGTGCGGCGGTGGTTCGGCTGGTCGGCCGGTCAGATCCTGCTCTTCGATATCGGCGGCGGGTCTCTGGAGATCGCGGCGGGAAGTGACGAGCTCCCGGATGAAGCGGCATCCGTGCCCCTCGGCGCTGGACGCATGACGATCGCCTACCTGCCGGATGACCCGCCCGGCGAGGAGGCCGTCGATCGTCTTCGGACACACGCCCGCCAGACGCTCAAGCCGCTGACCAAGACTTTCGGTGCGCTCCCCCGACCTGATCACACCGTCGGCTCATCCAAGGCGATCCGGTCGCTGGCCAAACTCGTCGGCTACCCGATGCCCGGGTGGTCGGGCAGCGAACGGATGATGCTCCCCCGCGCTGCGCTCGGGTCGTGGATCCCGCGCTTGGCGCGCATTCCGGCATCCGCTCGCCAGGAACTGCCCGGAATCACCGCGGATCGGACCTTCCAGATCGTCGCGGGTGCGGTTGTGCTTCACGAGGCGATGCGCGCGATGGATGTCGAAGAGCTCGAGGTGAGCCCGTGGGCCCTGCGCGAGGGCGTGCTGCTCCGCTACATCGAGTCCATGGGCTGGGGCTGATCGGGCACCTGCCGCGACAGTTCGGCACCACGGTCGATGGTGCAACAGCGCAGATCGTGCTCGGCGCGCCGGTGCCGGTCCGTGGGCGCCGGCGCGTCGGCCAGGACGTGCGTGGTCCAGTTGCCCGTGGCGATGCCTCCCCGGTAGTTGTTCCCGGTCGAATAGAGGTAGCCGTCGCCCGCGGTGTTCCCGAATCCCCAAATGAAGTAGTTGCCGCTCTGCGAGGGCGAGACGATGACGTCCATTGCGACGGTCACCGAGTCGAGCCCGGCGATGAGGTTGTCGGGAAGGTCGACGTAGTCGTCGGTGCCGTCGAGTGTCACACCCTCCGCGCCGAGGAGCGTCGGTTAGCCGATGTAGGCGGCGTCGTGGCCGTTGCCCGAGCTATCGGCGGCTACCGTGCCGCTCGTCTCGTCGAGCGCGTAGTGCGCGACGAGGTGCTAGGAAAATCCCAGCTTCTCCCATCGATAGAGCGCGGGGCGGTGGGCGCGAATCTCGCGAACCCATGCGCCGCATGCCTGTGAGCGCTCCCATGCCCGCGACGACGCGCGCACGAAAGTTCGCGCGGCCTCTCGGTGGCTAACTCCTCAAAGACGACGGAGTGTGAGCCAGATCACGCCGCGGTTGCACCGTTCACGTAACTGATCTGAGGAGTTAGCCACGCGCCGAGCCGGCGAGGGATGCCGCCGGACGGATGCCTGGAGGGGCGGCTCAGACGGGAAGACTGAGGCGTTCGCGCACGACGTCGGCGAGCGCCTCGGCGTGAGCGTGAGCGGTCTCGGCATCTGCAGCCTCGACCATCACCCGAACGAGCGGTTCGGTTCCGGAGGGGCGCAGCAGGACACGGCCTGACTGACCGAGTGCCGCGGCGACGCGGGCGACGGCATCCTGAACCGCGTCGTCTGTCGCGACCAGAGACCTGTCGACTCCCTGCACGTTCACAAGCACCTGCGGGTACACGGTCATGATCGAGGCGAGCTCGGCGAGCGAACGTCCGGTCCGGGCCATCTCCGACATGAGGTGCAGCCCCGTCAGCAGGCCGTCGCCGGTGGTGGCGAACCGAGACATGATGACGTGTCCGGACTGCTCGCCGCCGAGGGCGAAACCGCCCTCGTTCATGCGCTCCAGCACGTACCGGTCGCCGACGGCGGTCTGTTCGACACGGATGCCGTGATCGGCCATCGCACGATGCAGGCCGAGGTTGCTCATGACCGTGGCGACGAGAGTGTCGTCGGTGAGCTCCCCACGGTCTTTGAGCGCGACGGCGAGGATAGCCATGATCTGATCGCCGTCGATGACCTGGCCGGCAGCGTCCACGGCAAGGCACCGGTCGGCGTCGCCGTCGTGCGCGATGCCGAGGTCGGCGCCGTGGGCGACGACAGCTGCCGCAAGCTGATCGAGGTGAGTCGAACCGACACCGTCGTTGATGTTGAGACCGTCAGGGTCGGCGCCGATGACAGTCACCCGGGCCCCGGCATCCGAGAAGGTCTCGGGCGAGACACCGGATGCCGCGCCGTGGGCGCAGTCGAGCACGACGTGAAGCCCGTCGAGCCGATGCGGCAGGGACTGCAGGAGGTGGAGGACGTAACGGTCCTCGGCATCGGAGAATCGGCTGATCCGACCGACGCCGGCGCCCGTCGGCTGCAGCTTCTCACCGCTCATGGCGGCCTCGATGCGCGCCTCGACGACGTCGGGCAGCTTCACGCCGCCGCGAGCGAAGATCTTGATGCCGTTGTCGGGAGCGGGGTTGTGGGATGCCGACACCATGACCCCGAAGTCGGCGTCATGATCGCCGACGAGGTAGGCCAGGGCGGGCGTCGGAAGGACGCCGGCGTCGAGCACGTCGACGCCCGAGGAGGCGAGTCCCGCCGAAACGGCGGCGACGAGGAACTCCCCCGAGACGCGCGGGTCGCGCGCGACGACGGCGGTGAGCCGCTTGCCCGCGGCGCGGCGGGCGTCAGCGGTGCGTCCTTGGCCCAGGACGACAGCGGTCGCCTGGGCCAAGGACAACGCGAGATCGGCGGTGAGGATGCCGTTGGCAAGCCCTCGTACGCCGTCCGTGCCGAACAGCGGCATGGTGCGCGGTGGCGAAGCGATTAACGCTTCGAGTACTGCGGAGCCTTGCGCGCCTTCTTGAGACCGGCCTTCTTGCGCTCCTTGACGCGAGCGTCGCGCGAGAGGAAGCCGGCCTTCTTGAGGGCCGGGCGGTTGTTCTCGGCGTCGATCTCGTTGAGCGCACGGGCGATGCCCAGGCGCAGCGCACCTGCCTGGCCCGAGGGGCCGCCACCCTGGATGCGGGCGATGACGTCGTAGGCGCCGGTGAGGTTCAGCAGGGTGAAGGGGTCGGTCACGAGCTGCTGGTGCAGCTTGTTCGGGAAGTAGTTCTCGAACGTGCGGCCGTTGACGGTGATGGTGCCGGTGCCGGGGACCAGGCGCACGCGCGCGATGGCCTCCTTGCGGCGGCCCACTGCCGCGCCGGGGACGTTGAGCACGGGACGTGCAGCCTCAACGGCCTCGACGTCGACGGCGGATTCGGTGGTGTAGCTGGTGGGCTCGGTTGCGGTGGTGTCGTTCGCCACGAGTATGTCCTTCTGGGTCTGTCCGGCGCTTACTGGGCGACCTGGTCGAGCGTGTATGTCTTGGGCTGCTGAGCGGCGTGCGGGTGCTCGGCACCGACGTACACCTTCAGCTTGGACAGCTGCTGGCGACCCAGGCTGTTCTTGGGGAGCATTCCGCGGATGGCCTTCTCGACGGCGCGGACGGGGTTCTTCTCGAGCAGCTCGCTGTACGCGACGGCCTTCAGGCCGCCCGGGTATCCGGAGTGGCGGTAGGCCATCTTCTTCTCGAGCTTCTGGCCGGTGAGGGCAACCTTGTCGGCGTTGATGATGATGACGTGGTCGCCGCTGTCAACGTGCGGTGCGAAGGTCGCCTTGTGCTTGCCGCGCAGGAGCGCTGCAGCGTGGGAGGCGAGGCGGCCGAGAACGACGTCGGTGGCGTCGATCACGAGCCATTCGCGCTGGATTTCGCCAGCCTTGGGGGTGAATGTGCGCGTCACGATAGTGCTGCTTTCTGGTTCGAACGGAGGAGTTCGTGAATCCCGCTCCGGGGTGGTTCCGAGGCCGAAGGCCGCCGAACACGCCAGTGGAGGGCTCACGTTCGCGGTGATCTGCCGCAGTGAGGCAGGCACCAAAGGACTAGCTTACGGCATCCGGATGCAGGAAGCGAACCGTCGACGCCGCTCCCGTGGCGCACCGCCGTCGGTCGCAACGGCGCACGGCGGCCGCGACACTCCGCAGATGTGGGGGGCGGCACCGGCGTGTGTGCCAAACGGTGCGCCGTTGCTCCCCCCGGGGGGCCTAGGCCGCGAGTGCGCGCTACACCGGCGCAGTGACCGGAATACCGACGCTCTGTGCGGCATCCGCGAACCGGTCGTCATAGGTGAGAACGGTGTCAACGCCCAGGCGAACAGCGCATGCCAGATGCAGCGCGTCGAGGGTGCGCAGGGCACGGCCGGGTAGCACTCCTGCCTCGCGGTAGACAGCTGGTGTCAGCCCGTAGAGGGCGACGTGATCGAGGAGGGCGGAGATGTCCAGCTGCGGGATGCTGTGGCGCACCCCCACGCGCCGCAACTCGGTCTCGAGCAGCATGCCGGCGACGAGCTCGACGGAACCGTCATCGACCCACGCGGCTAGCGCCGCTGACTCGGGCTCGTCAATCACCAGCTTGGCTGCCGCCGACGTATCGATATACGCCCGCGTCACCGCTCGGATCGCAGTTCGTCAAGAGTCTCGCGGACGCTCCCCCGGATGCTGTGTCGAGTGAGTGATCCGATCCTGTCGGATGCTGTCGCCGCGCGAACGAGGGGGAGTTCGGCAGCCTGCTCTCCGCTCGGCACGATCGAGGCGACGGGAACGCCGTCGTTGGTCACGACATACGTTTCACCGTCTTGCACACCGCGCAGCACGTTTGCGCTGTTGTTGCGCATTTCTCGATGGCTGATGGTGGGCATACCCCGAATGTACCAGCCGTAGCACGCGTAGCACAGGGCGATTCAGGCGGGTGTGGAGAGCTGCATCACCGCCCCCCCGGGGAGGATGCGGCTAGGCCCCGATCGTGCCGACGACCAGCATCCCGACGGCGACACCGTTGAAGACGATGTGGGTGAGCACGGCTCCCCAGATCCGCGCGGTTGCGACGACCAGGCCGGCGCACACGATCCCCACGAGTCCGAGGGTTGCTACCGACCACCAGGTGTAGGTATCAAAGACGAGGTGTAGCCCGATGAAGAGCACTGTCGTCACGGCGATGGCGGCGAACCCTGCCCACGAACGCGAGTTCGTCATCCGTCTGACCGCCGTGAAGATCGCGACCAGCAGCACGGCGCGGAAGAAGAACTCTTCGAGAAGCGGCGCGATCACGACCGGCGCGAGCACGCCGTCGAACCAGAAGGATGCCGGGAGTGACCCATCGATCGTCCCTGCTGTCGGCCACACGGCGGTGCCGGTGCCGGCGATCTCGAGGAAGCCCTGCGTGAAGCGCAGAATGACGCCGAGCACGATGCCGTAGAGCAGGTCGAACGGATGGAAGCGCAGCAGCATCCGGGGCCGCGAGCGCGCGAACGCGAGGATGATCGCGGCGAGCATCCCGCCCCACAGCGCGGCAAGCGAGAGCGCGGAACCAAGGGTGCCGCCCAGGAGCCGGTCGGCGAGGGTGGCGAGCAGGATGCCGGCACCGAGCAGCAGCACTGCCCATCCGACGAGTTCCCCGTCCCAGCGAGCGACAGTCGACCCGCCCGAACGCCACGAGTGGGCAGCCCGCTCGCGCCGCCTCGATCCCCGCGACGAATCCGACACCTGAGACGAGGATGAACGCCGCGAGGATCCGGGTGCTGCGGTCGAGTCCGAGCGCCTCGACGACCCTGGTTCCGGTGAAGGTCCTGTCGCCGCGCTAGACTCCGTCATAGGCGCCAGGGTACCTGCCGGGGCAATTCCTCGCCGGTTCGGCGCCAGAACCACACGCCTTCATCCGCATCGCGAGCGCGAGCGGACACTGTTCCGCCCGCCGTACACCAGCCGACACGCGAGGACCGCCGTGGCCTACCGCTCGAGCACGTCAAGACGCAGCTCCCGGGGCTCTGTCCCTACGTGGGTGTCAATTGCGATCGTCACGGTGCTCATCCTCGCCGTCGGGGGCCTCAGTTGGCTCGCGATCACGCGTACCCAGACCCCTCCCCCGACCGAGTCGCCACGGGTCACCCCGACGATGGGTGTCACGACCCCGAGCGCGACTCCCACCCCGACGCCGACGCCGACGGTCGCGGCGGCAACGGGCGCGAAGCAACGGTTCCTCGCGACATCCGACGGTGTGTGGTGGCGGGCGAGCGCCGGGCAGTGCGGGTCGATCGAGCCGCTGCTGGAGCGCTCGACCGATGCCGGGCAGACCTGGTCGGATGTCACGCCCCGCTATCTCGGAATCGGGCAGATTCTTTCGCTCTCGCCGTATGCGGCGGATCAGGGCCAGATGGTCGCGCTCATGGGCGCGGATTGCACGCTGCAGGGCATGCGCACCTTCACCGACGGGCAGTTCTGGGAGCCCAACGGCGACATCCTCGCCTCGTCGACCTACATCGATCCCGCGAATCCGGCGGCCGTCGTGACCCCTGCCGGCACACTCGACGCCCCCTGCGAGACACCGACCGGAGTCCACACAGGCGCCGGCACGACGGCAGTCATCTGCGGGTCGGATACCTCCCAGTCGACGGATGCCGCCACCTGGTCGCCCCTCGGCCAGGCCGGGGTCCTGGCGCTGACAGTGTCCGGTGACGGCCAGGTCACGACGGCTCGGGCGGATGCGGCATCCTGCACCGGGATGCTCGTCGCGGAGCCGGGGGCTGCGACCTGCATCCCGGGCGTTCCGACGGATGCCCCGGTCGCGCTCACCCTGGACGGCGACGGTGTGCCCTGGATCTGGGCCGGCGACGCCGTCGTTTCCGCCCGCTGACAGCGCGGCGCGAAACCACCCGTTTACATTCGGGCCCTAAGCTCGGTAGTGTCGGCGTGCATGGGGACGGGGCGTCGATACTCGACGTGGTGGGGACCAACGAGATCTGGGGATCAATGGTCGATGTACTAGTGGTGTGTACGGCGAACATGATTCGTTCACCCCTTGCCGAGTTGTATTTGCGTCGGAAATTCGCGGATCGGCTGGTCACGGTGCACAGCGCCGGCACGCATCCGGCGCCCAGCAACGCGATGACGCGGCGCGCCCGCGATGCTGCGAAGGCACTGGGGCTGTCGGTCGCGGATGCCGAGGCTCACCGTCCGCAGCTGCTCACCCATGAGATGGTCGAGCGCGCCGACATCATTCTCGGAGCGTCGCGGATCCACCGCAGCGTGTGCGTGCGGATGGATCTCAGCGCTCTCGGGCGCGCGTTCACGATTCGTGAGTTTGCGAGGCTCTCCGCCGCGGTTGACGACGATGCGCTCGAGCGTGCGCTGGATCGTGCCGGCGATGACCCGAATGCGCGGGTGCGTGCTGCGATCGACCTCGTGCGCGAGGTGCGGGGCACGATGGATCCGCTGGGTGATCCCGCGCTCGATGACGTGTTCGACCCGGAGTGCTCGCGTCGGCGCTCTCACTATGCCCGCATGGTGTCGGAGATGATCCCGGCACTGGATGCCGCCGCGGCGTTCGCCGACCGCGTCCGCGAGGCCGCGCCCGTTCGGTGAGCAGGCAGCCCCCATCCGAGCGACCCCCCGGTCGTTGAACGAGCGACCCCTCCCGGCCGCCGCCCGAGCGACGCGACGCCGCAGCCTCTACGCGTCCCGATCCTGCGGGCTGCCGATGCGTTCACGCAACGAGAGCGGAATGGTGGACGAGATCCGTGCGGGTCGACCGGCGAGCAGGTTCTCGGCCTGCCCGCGGATGTAGCCGGGCACGTGCGCCTCGATCGCCGGGTGCGCGGGCACCTCGCGTGTTGCTTCGACGATCGCGGCGAGCGTCTCATCGATCGCCGTCCGGGCCTCGCCGCCCGGCACACCCCAACTGATCGCCTCGGCGACCAGGTCATCAGCCGTGACATCGGGAAGACGTGTCACCCCGTTGATCCGCAGGGCGAGGGCATCCGTCGCGTCGTAGGCCAGAGCGAGGGACGCCGCGTCATAGATGGGCGCCAGCGTGATTCGCCCCCGATCATCGTGCAGCAGAGAGAAGTTCTTGGCGTGGGCGTCTGTGTTGCCGACGGCGACGGTGAACGCTGCGTATCGCGCGAGGCGTAGCCGGTCGGCGTACGGCGTCTCGAAGACGGTCCGTCCGGTGTCAAGAAGGCCCGCGATGCCTCGCAGGGTGGCGCTGGGGTTGTTCTGCTCGAACTTGTCGTTGCCACCCCATGGCAGTCGCAGCGCTTGCGCGGCATCCTCCTGATGGATGCGGCGAACAGTGTCACCGTCGACGATACGGTCGTAGCGTTCGACGACGAGCACGGGGCGGCCCGCGATGGTTTCGGTCCAGGTTTCGAATGCGAGAAGCCCGGCGTGCCGCGCGACCTGCAGCGCATAGTTCTCGCTCTCGACGGATGCCGCGTATTCGGCCGCGACGGGCTTGAGGATGTGGGTCGAGGGGATGACGCCGTTACCACGCCACCACGATCCGTCACGGCGTGTGAGCGCTGAGAACCCGGGAGTTCTCACCCCACCGGTCGATCGCCTCGCGCGACCAGCGCAGAACCACCCCGCCTCGCGCGGTGCGTTCGAGCGTTCCGATGCGTGTGTCATAGAGCCGGACGGGCAGGGCGTCGGTCATGATTCGGATGCCGCGGGATCGGAATCGTCGACCTCGGCGACCAGTCGCACGCCCAGTGCGGCGAGCACCTGCAGGTAGTGAGTGTCGAACCTCTTTGCGCGCCCGGTTTCGAGTTCGTGGACGTAGCGTTGGCCGACCCCGAGAGCTGCGGCGAGTCGGCGTTGCGTCCACCCGTGCTGTTCTCGGATGCGACGGATGAGCCGCCCGAGGTCGCTCGGGTCGTCAATGAGCACTCGCATGGGACGTCCCCCTGACGCCGGTGATTCCCGCTGCAACATCATACCCGCCTTGATGTTGTTTCGGGAATCACCGCGCAGCCGATTCCCGAACGACGTCAGGGACGGCAAGGCGCGAGCGAAGCACCCTGAGCCCATGCCTTGTGTAGCCGTACGGCGACAACGTAGAATGCAGCCGTACGGCGACAACCGCTCGTGCAGCCGTACGGCTGCACGACTGATCAGGGGGCCCGGAGTGTTGACAATGCGCGACGCGTCGGCAGTTGTGCGAGAGCTGCGCACGCAACGGGGCTGGACACAGCAAGACCTCGCCACACGAGCGCGATTGTCACGATCCTTCGTCGCCGATGTCGAGTCGGGCAAGCCGACGGTCGAGTCAGCGAAGCTCTTCGATCTCTTCCAGGCGCTCGGTTACGAGGTCGTGCTGCGGGATCTCGCGACCGGGCAGGTGCTGCGGTGACGGCATCCGAACTGGCGGTGTATCTGGATGGCATCCCGACGGGGATGCTCACCCAGTCGGCAGCAGGAAACGTCAGCTTCACCTATGACGCCGACTACCGAGATCGTCACGATGCGACTCCCCTGTCGCTCGCGATGCCTCTGAGTGCGTCGACACACCGAAAGCGCGTGGTGCTCCCCTGGCTCCAGGGGCTGCTCCCCGACAACGACGAGGCGCTCCGGGCGATCGGACGACGCTTCGGGGCGGCGCCCGGGAATCCGTTCGCGCTCCTCGAGCACATTGGGGCAGATGCGGCGGGCGCGGTACAGATCCTTCCGCCCGCTGAACTCGCGAGCGACGCGCGCGCCGAACAGAGCGCGCGGCCGGTCACCGAGGCGGAGGTGGCTCGGATGCTCGACCAGGTGGTTACCGAGTACACCGACGGCGTCGCTGTCGGGGATGGCGCTGGGCGCTTCAGCATCGCCGGCGCGCAACCGAAGATCGCGTTGTTCCGGATGCCGGATGGCCGCTGGGCGGTTCCTGAGGGAAGCCAACCGACCACGCACATCCTCAAGCCGGTCGTCGGTACCTTCCGCCGCATCGACGTGGTTGAGCAACTCACTCTGCGCGCAGCGGCTCATCTTGGGTGTGATGTCGCAACCGCGCGGCTCGGCCGTATCGGCGACTGGAACGTCTTGATCAGCGAGAGATACGACCGCCAGCGGACGGATGGGCGGTGGCATCGCCTCCACCAAGAGGACATGTGCCAGGCGCTCAGCGTGCCGCCGTCAAAGAAGTACCAGCAACGCGACGGGGGACCGGGCGTGGCCAGCATCGCTCAGCTCATCGGTTCCCTGCCGCTCGTCGCGGATCGCGAGGCGACCGGCGCCGCGTTCTTCCGCGCGTTCGTCTTCAACGTGGTGGCGGGGTGCACGGATGCTCACGCCAAGAACTACTCCCTCACGCTGAGGGGCCGCTCGGTGCGGCTCGCGCCACTCTACGATCTGCTGACGTACGCCGCGTACTGGGATGGCTCCGCGATCATCAGCAGCGCCATGAGCGTGGAGGGCGAGTACGCACTCGACCGAATCTCTGTGGCAGGTCTCGTCCGCACGGGGTCGCGATTCGGTGTACCCCCGAACGATGCATCCTCAGTCGTTGACGAGATCAGATCGGGTCTCGTCGAAGCTTTCGAGGCTGCTCGAGCCAGCATGGCCGACTTCACGCTCGCCCCCGACGCTGTCGCGGTGATGGATGCCGCGTTGGCAGGCGTTCGCCGCCTCCCGCTCGTCCGCGTTCGGTGAGCGAGCGAAGCGAGACGAAACGCCCCCAGGTACCCTCGATTCATGCCGATCGAGATCCTCACCGTCTGTACCGGCAACATCGTCCGCTCTCCCCTGTCGGAGCTGTACCTGCGTCTCCTTCTGGCCGATCTGCCGGTCGAGGTGGCGAGCGCCGGGACGCAGCCGCGTCCGGGCGAGGCAATGACCGAGCACGCGTGCGAGATCGCGGCTGAGCTCGGCATCCCGGCGGCAGAGATCGAGGCTCATCAGGCGAAGCGTCTTTCCGAGCCGGTGCTCGCCGGTCGCGACCTGGTGCTGGCGATGACGCGCGCGCACCGCAAGGCCGTGGTCGAACTCGACCCGTCGCTGTTGCGCAAGGCGTTCACGATCCTCGAGTTCGCTCGCCTGTCACGGCACGTGACGGATGCCGAACTCCACGAGGCCGGGGCGGATGCCGGCGACGACCCCCGGGCCCGCTTCCAGGCTGCCCTCGCGCGGGTGATCAGCGTCCGCGGCACTGTTGACGCGCCAGCCGATCCGGCAGAGGATGACGTTCTCGACCCGGCCGGCCGCAGCTGGAACACCTACGAAACCTCGATGAGCCAGCTCCTCCCGGCCGTGGAGGAAGTGGCTCGCGTCATCCGCAGCGCTCTCGTCTCGCGTCGCGCAATCGCCGAGCTGATGCCGCCCGCGCCCGGCGACTCGCTGTCGCCGCAGCTGCACGCGCTGCGCGACGACGAGCGTTTCTGAGATGGCGGTCTATCTCGATACCTCGACGGCTTCGTGACCTACGCCTGCCGCCGAGCCGAAGCGCTCACCGTTCTCGGGATACCTGTCATACAGCCCGCCTCCCGGCCTGAGTAACGCGCGCCCGCGGATCCGCGATTATGCAGGCGCGACAGCTCAGGTCAGGCCCCGAGCAGTGCAGCCGGGATCACCGCAATTCCATCCGACCTTCGGTAGGCGAGCTCGCCCGTGGTGATCACTGCCGCATCCGCGAGCTGCGGCCCGAGGCGGTCACGAAGCCAGCGCAGGTGCCGCACGTCGGAGTCGTCGACAGCAGCCGAGAGCTTGACCTCGAAGGCCACAACACGTCGTCCTCGTTGCACGATGAAGTCGACTTCCCGGTCGCCGTTGCGGGTGCGAAAGTGGCCGAGCCGCGCCTCTGCGTGGGATGCATACGCGTGGAGGCTGAGCGCGACCAGCGCTTCAAAGAGTCGTCCGAGAAGCGGCCCGTAACCGGAGCCGAAGAACTCCGAGGTTCGCGATCCGTCGCCGTCGAATCCGAGGAGTTCGTCAGAGTCGAGCTCGAGTAAACGGCACACGAGAGCGGGGTCGGCGAGGAAGTGCTTGGGTGCTTGAGAAAGACGACCGAGTTCATTTCCTCGCGGAACCCACGGCTCCACCGGATCCAACAGCCAGAGCGACGAGAGCACGTCTCGATAGGCGATCGCTGTCGTCTTGGCGGGTTTCGCGCCCTCAGCCGGCGTGGCCGCCTCGAGCACCGTCGCGTAGCTTGCCGTGGTCGCGGTGGCGGCGGCGTAAGCACGCATCCACCGCCGCAGGGTGTCGGGTGCCCGTACGACGTGACCCTGTTGGGCGAACTCGCGGTGGATCACGTTCTCAATGTAGGCGTCGAGTTGCAGTCGTTGACCCCGCGGGGCGAGTGATCTGATGCCTGGAAAGCCGGATGCCGTGATTTCACGAACATACTCCGGGAACCCCACGCTGCTGATGCCCTCGACTGACGCTTGGCTCGACAGCAGGTCGCCGAGCGATACAGTCACCGACCCGGGGAATCGTTCGGCGAGCGAGAGCGGCCGCATACGAAGCGGAACGATCCGGCCGGCCCCCGAGTGAACAGCCGCTCCGGGCGGATGCGCGCTCCCGGTGAGGATGACACTTCCGGTCGGCGCGCCGTCGTCCACCCATCGGCGAGCAACGTCCCACGCCTGGGGTGATCGCTGCCATTCATCGATGAGCAGCGGCGACGCGAGTGACCTGATGCGGTTGGGGTCGGCTTCGAACGCCTGGCGTTGCGAGTCATCGTCCAACCGGATGACGCTCTCGGCTTGTCGAGTGGCCGCCGCTGTCTTTCCGACTCCCTTCGGACCCTCGACGGCTACCGCTGCCACCTCACCGAGCGCAGCGGTCAGCTGCTGATCCATCAACCGAGGAAGGTAGCCATCCACGCGGCTAAACTACCATCCGCAGCATCCTTACGCTACCGATAGCATCGCTTTCACGCCACCAAACGCAGAGCCGGGCGCGACTCTTCTCGCGTCTGACTAATACCGATCGGCGGTTCAGTCGACGAGGCTGCGGATGTCGTCCGCAGAGAGTCCGCCACCGATGGCGTCGCCGTCGGTGTCGAGCACGCGGTCGAACAGTTGGGCTTTGGCGGTCTTGAGCGCCATGACCTTTTCTTCGATTGTTCCTTTCGAGACAAGCCGGTAGACGATGACGGGTCTGGTCTGACCGATCCGGTGGGCGCGGTCGATGGCCTGC
>NZ_DCBW01000048.1:0-17115 GCF_002313585.1 Microbacterium sp. UBA1097
TCACGGGAACGGATGCCGCGGCATCCATCGAGGGCGTGCACCTGGCGCACGCCGCCACGGCCCACGGCCCGGAGGGCCTCGTCGCTACCGGGGGTCGCGTGCTGAACGTCGTGGCAACCGGTGAGAACTTCGCCCAGGCCCGCGCGCGTGCCTATGAGGCGCTGTTGCGGATCACGCTCGAGGGCGGCCAGTTCCGCACCGACATCGCCGCGAGCGTCGGCTAGCTCGATCGCGCGGCTCGCGGTGGATACCGCGGGGCCGGTTGGGGACCTGCGACAATGCTCGGGTGACAGATCACGGCGCTCCCGTTTCGCTGCCCGGATGGCACCCCGTCTACTCGGGCAAGGTCCGTGACCTCTACCTTCCTGACGACGAGACCGACACCCGAATGCTGGTGGTCGCAAGCGACCGCGTCAGCGCGTTCGACCACGTGCTCGAGCCCGGCATTCCCGGTAAGGGAACACTGCTGACCACGCTGAGCTTGTGGTGGTTCGCGCAGCTCGCGGGCGCTGACGGCGGCGCGCCGGTTCCGAATCATCTCGCGGGCGATCAGGGAGAAGTTCCGGATGCCGTGCGCGGCAGGGCGATGCTCGTGCACCGCCTCGAGATGCTCCCCGTCGAATGCGTCGTTCGCGGCTACCTCACCGGCTCCGGCTGGGCGGAGTACACCGAGAGCGGGACAGTGTGCGGCATCCCACTGCCCGACGGCCTCAGCAATGGCGACCGACTTCCCGAACCCCTGTTCACCCCCGCCTACAAGGCGCCGCTCGGCGAGCACGACGAGAACATCACGTTCGATCAGACCGTCGAACTCGTCGGCACAGACCGTGCGGCACAGCTACGCGACCTGTCGCTGGAGACCTACCGCCGCGCGGCCGAGACCGCGGCCGCGCGCGGTCTGATACTCGCCGACACGAAGTTCGAGTTCGGCATCCGTGACGGCGACGTGACCCTTGCCGACGAGGTACTGACGAGCGATTCGTCGCGCTACTGGGATGCCGAGACCTGGCGAACCGGAACGACTCCAGCCGAGCGCATGGCCAGCTTCGACAAGCAGATCGTGCGCGACTGGCTCGCAGCAGCCTGGGACAAGACCGGCACGCCCCCCGAGCTGCCGGCCGAGATCGTCGAGCGGACTGCCGAGAAGTACCGCGAGCTCATTGACCGCTTGACGAGCTTCTGACCCAGGCCCGCCGCGCGGACCGCACCCTCAGGAGCTCTGGCGAACGATCAGCTCGGTGTCGAGGATCGTCGCGTGCGGCGGCGTGCCCCCGGCGAGCAGGTCGAGCAGCACACTCACCATGTGTTCTCCCTGCTCGAACGACGGCTGACGAATCGTCGTGAGCGGCGGGTCCACGGTCTCGGCTACCGGTGAGTCGTCGAAGCCGATGATCGCGACATCCGCCGGCACCTTCAGCCCCGCGCCGGCGAGCACCGAGATTGCACCCTGGGCCATGAGGTCACTCGCGATGAACAGCGCACGCGGTGCGGGCCCGGCGCTCAGGATGCGGCGCATCGCGCTCGCGCCACCGTCGGTGGTGAACCCGCCGTCGGCGTGCGCGCCCTCCGGAAGGCCGGCCTCCGCGAGCGCTCGCCGGTATCCGGCGAGGCGGTCCACACCGCCGGGCATCGTGAGAGGGCCGGTGATCGTGCCGATGTCGGTGTATCCCCGCTCGATGAGGTACCGGGTGGCGTCGTATCCGGCCCGGACGTTGTCGACATCCACGTAGTAGTCAGTGGCACGCTCACGCACCGGGCGGCCACCATAGACGACGGGCACGGCGGCTGCGATGCGATCGATGAACGTGTCGCTCGTGTGGTGGGATGCGATCAGGGCGCCGTCGACGCTTCCCGACCGCAGGTAGCTCGTCGTCTTGTCGCCCGGGTCGTCGCTCGCGATGAAGAGGTTCAGCACGTAGTCGGACGAGCGCAGCCCCGCGTTGATCCCCGAGACGATGGCCGCGAAGAACGGGTCCCCGAAGAAGCGGGTCGTGTCTTCGGGCACGACCAGTGCCAGCGCACGCGTCTGCCTGCTCGCGAGCGACCGGGCGGCGCGGTTGGGCACATAGTTCAACTCGGCGATCGCGCGGTTGACGGCATCCAGCGCCGCGGGGCTCACGGCAGTCGAGCCATTCACAACGCGCGAGACCGTCGATCGCGACACACCGGCGGCCGCAGCTACCTCTTCGATCGTCACAGCACCGCGATACGGAGTAGCCCGCACAAGCTCTTCGCCCACGACGGCCTCGCTCATCGTTCCACCGTCCACGTGGGTATCCTCCCTCGACGGGGCGCTTCGCCTAGGGCGATTCGGGGAGCGCCCGCGATGCGATGATCTCGCGGTACCGGGCACCGCTGTCTTTGACGACCCGCTCTTGCGTGTCGTACTCGACTCGTACGATACCGAACCGCTTCTCGTATCCCCACGCCCACTCGTAGTTGTCCATGAGCGACCAGTAGAAATACCCGCGCACGTCGACGCCGGCAGCCGCGGCGTCGAGGATCGCCGCGAGGTGGTTCTCGAGGAAGGCGGTGCGGGCCGCATCATGCACGTGCGGGACGCCGTTCTCTTCCACGCGGACGTCGTCGAAGGCCGCTCCGTTCTCGGTGACATACAGCGTGACACCCGCGGGCTCGGCGTACTCGTCCCACACCCGCCGCAGGAGCGTTGTCAGTCCCGAGGGCTGAATTTCCCAGTTCATAGCCGTGCGAGGCAGGCCCCGATCGTGCCAGAAGATGTCCTCGTGCGAGGGGAACGGCGATGCCGTCTCGCGTTCGGTGGGCGCCTCGCCGCCGCCGGGACTGACCACGGGAGGAGTGCCGCCGACGAGTTCGCCGTGATAGTAGTTCACCCCGAGGCTGTCGATCGGTGTCGAGATCACGGCGAGGTCGGCATCCGAGACAGCCCCCTCCCACTCCGCTACCGCGGCCCCGTCGACGGCACGGATGTCTTCGACGATGTCGGCCGGGTACGAACCGCGGAAGATCGGGTCGAGGAACCACCGGTTGAACTGGCCGTCGATCCGACGGGCGGCGTCGAGGTCGGCTGGTGCGTCGGTGACGGGCTCGGCAACGGTGAGGTTCAGCGTGATCCCGAGGTTCAGCGACTCATCGCGCGCGCGCAGTTCCCGCACGACCTGGCCGTGACCGAGCAGCAGGTGGTGCGAGGCGAGCATCCCTTCGTCGATGCTGAATCGACCGGGGGCATGGATGCCGGCGGTGTAGCTGAGGAACGACGAGCACCACGGCTCGTTCAGGGTGGTCCAGACCTTGACGCGGTCGCCGAGCGCATCGTGCACGTCAAGCGCGTACTCGGTGAACAGGTCTGCGGTCTCGCGCGCGGCCCAACCGCCACGCTCCTGCAACGCCTGCGGCAGGTCCCAGTGGTAGAGCGTGAGCCACGGCAGAATGTCGGCATCCAGCAGCTCGTCGACCAGGCGCTTGTAGAAGTCGAGCCCCGCGGGGTTGATCGCGCCGCCGTCGGGGCGGATCCGCGACCACGAGGTCGAGAAGCGGTACGTCTGCAGCCCGAGGTCGCGCATGAGCGCGACATCCTCGCGATAGCGGTGGTAGTGGTCGCAGGCGACGTCGCCGTTGTCGGCGTTGATCACGGCGCCGGGAACGCGACTGAAGGCATCCCAGATCGAATCGCGTCGCCCGTCTTCGTGGGCAGCGCCCTCGATCTGATAGGCCGCGGTCGCTGCCCCGAACAGGAAGTTCGTCGGGAACGGGCGTGCCGGCACGAGTGCCGCATCCACGGTTTCGGTCGAGAAGTCGGTGGTCATTTCAGCCTTTCACTGCTCCTGCCATGATGCCGCTCACGAGCTGCTTACCCGCGAAGATGAACAGGATCAGCAGCGGAATCGTGGCGAGGATCACCCCAGCGAGCACGATCGAGTAGTCGACGAAGTAGTTGGACTGCAGGAGCGACAGCGAGACGGGAAGCGTCGGGTTCTGCCGGTCGAGCACGATGAACGGCCAGAAGAAATTGTTCCACGCCGTCACGAACGTGAACAGTCCGAGCATTGCGGCAGCGGGACGAGCCGCCGGGATGCCGATGGTCCAGAAGGTGCGGAACGAGCTGGCACCGTCGACGCGGGCTGCCTCGATCAGCTCGTCGGGCACGGCCTGCTGCAGATACTGCGTCATCCAGAACACGCCGAACGCCGTCACGAGCGCGGGGATGATGATCGCGCCGATCTGGCCGGTCCACCCGAGGTCCGCGAACAGGATGTACAGCGGCACGACACCGAGCTGCGTGGGAACTGCCATGGTCGCGATCACAAAGACCAGCAGCCAGCGGCTTCCCGCGAAACGCAGCTTCGCAAAGGCCCACCCGGCGAGTGTCGAGAAGAACACCACGGATGCCGCGATGACCACCGAGCTCCAGATGCTGTTCCACAGGGCCAGCCAGAAGTTCACCGCGGGGTTGGACACCACGGCAGCGGCGTTCGCAAAGAAGTTGCCGCCGGGAATCCACGACATGTTGGGGTCTCGGATGGTGCTCGAATCCCCCGAGCCGATGAGGATCGACCAGTAGTAGGGGAAGAAGCATCCGAGCAGGAAGACGCCCAGCACGGCGTAGGTGACCCAGCCGGGACGCTGACCGCGGATCCCGCGGCGGCGGCGCGGTTTGCGCTCCTCGGGCGGGAATTCGTCCCGCGGGGCTACCGGGATCGGCTCGACGGCGGTCATCGCACGTCCTCCTTGGGTGTCGATGCTGCCTCGGATGACCGGGCTGCGGCGGATTCGGCCGCGAGCCGTTCGCGGGCAGCGCGGCTCTGTTCCCGGCGCTGTCGGCGGGTCAGCTCGCCGCGGCTGCCTTCGGTGCGCACGACGCTCTGGGTGACCAGCAGATTGATGACACCGATCACGAGGATGATGATGAACAAGATCCAGGCAAGAGCTGCCGCACGACCGAAGTTCCACTCACCCCAGCCGATGTTGTAAAGCCAGAGGGTGATCGTCAGCCACTGCGAGTTCGCACCGCCGGTGCCGTACTGGTCGTACATGCGCGGCTCGTCGAAGATCTGCAGGCCACCGATCGTCGAGGTGATGATGACGAAGATCAGGGTCGGTCGCAGGCTCGGCACCGTGATGGAGAAGAACTGACGGATGCGTCCGGCACCGTCCACGGTCGCCGCTTCGTAGTAGTCCCGCGGGATCGCCTGCATCGCGGCGAGCAGGATCAGGGTGTTGTACCCGGTCCAGCGAAAGTTGACCATTGTGGCGATTGCGATGTGGCTGGCGAAGGCATCCGAGTGCCACGGCACCGCCGGGATACCGATCGAGGCGAGGAAGTTGTTCACCAGGCCGTACTGGTCGGCGAACATGTTGCTGAAGATGAGGGCCACCGCGACCGGGGCCATGACGTAGGGGACGAGAACGCCCATGCGCCAGAACGTCTTGGCGCGGATGTTCTGGTCGAGCATCGCCGCGATGAAGATCGCGATGATCAGCTGCGGCACGCTCGAGAGCAAGAAGATGCTGAAGGTGTTGCGCAGAGCAATCCAGAACTTGGGGTTCGAGAGAACCCACGTGTACTGCTCGAAGCCGATGAACTCGCCGGAGTTGCGGACCAGATCCCAGTCCATGAACGAGATCACTGCCGTGTAGGCGATCGGGAAGAGTCCGACCACGAAGAAGAGGATGAAGAACGGCGAGATGTAGAGGTAGGGCGAGAGCTTCAGGTCCCACCGGCTGAGGCGGTGCCCGAAACCGATGCGGCGCGGGGGCCGGTCGGGGTTCTTCGCCGGGGCGTCAGATGCCGGGCGAGCGAGTGTGCTGGTCACGAGAGCTTCCTGAGATCGAGGGGAGGTGCCGCGGACCCGGCGGAAGGGCGCCGGGTCCGCGGCGGGGTTTATCAGCCGATCAGGTCGACTTCAGACACCCACTGGTCCCACGACTGCTGCGGGTTCTGCGTGCCGTCTTCGACACGGGTCAGCGCCTGCTGCATGGCGTCGTTGATCTGGAAGTAGTACTGGCCCTTGAACGGCACGACGTCAACGGCGTTGGCGCGATCGGTGAAGATCGAACCGACGGGCGCGTTGTTGAAGTACTCGTTCGTGGAGTCCAGCAGGATCGGGTCAGCCAGCGCGTCCACCTGGCTCGGGAACGTTCCGGCGTCCTCGAAGGCGGTGATCTGCTGCTCCGGAGCGGTCAGCCAGTCAGCCAGCTGCTGGGCAGCGGCGACGTTCGCGCCGTTGGCAGGAACGGTCAGGTACGAGCCACCCCAGTTGCCACCGCCGCCGGGGAACACGTTCGCGATGTTCCACGTGGTGACGTCGGGCGCGTTGCCAGAAATGACACCGAGCATCCAGCCGGGGCAGAGCATCGTGGCGTAGTCGCCGTTGGCGAGCCCTGCGAACCAGTCGTCGCCCCACTGCTGCAGGTGAGCGGACTGCGTCGAGCTGGCGTCGAGGACGGCGTTGTAGATGTCCTGGACCTCGGGGTTGGTGGTCGCGATGATCTCGCCAGTGGCGGGGTCTTCGTAGGTGGTCTCGACCTGGTTGATCATGCCCTGGTAGGTGGCGCCGGCCGAGTCGAACCAGGCCTTGCCGGTTGCGTCGACGTACTGCTGACCGACCGTGAAGTAGGTGTCCCAGTCGCCCGTGAGGAGCTCAGCGACGGCATCCGGGTCGGTGGGCATACCGGCGGCCTCGAGCAGGTCGGTGCGGTAGCAGACAGCCTCGGGACCGATGTCGGTGCCGTAGCCGATGAGGTTGCCATCGGGGTCGGTCGCAGCCTCGACCTTCCAGTCGAGCCAGCGGCTCGCGAGGTCGGCCGGCACCGGCGCGAGGAGGTCGGCGTACTGCATGACCTCGGGCAGCCAGTCAACCTCGATGGCCTCGATGTCGGCAAGACCCGTCTTGCCCAGCTTCTGGAAGTAGTTCGCGCGTGCGTCGTTCGACGTGGCGGCGATGTTGTGGACGATCGTGACGTTCGGGTTCTCATCCATGTACTGCTGAAGCAGCGCATCGGTGTACCCGAAGTCGTTGAAGGTCGAGATGGTGAGGGTGATCGGCTCGTCGGGGTTGACGGTTTCCGATCCCCCGCCGCTGCCCGAGCAGCCGGCGAGGACGAGCGCGGAGGCGCCGAATGCTGCGGCGACGATCGCGCTGCGACGGAAGGCACGTGATGACACAGTCACTCCTTTGTGTGATGGATGCCGGACGGGCACCCGTTGGCTTGTGCCTGGGTACCGAGGGAGGGCGGAACCCTGGCCGCCGTGGGAACGCTCCCACGACTGCGGAACACGGTACGGGAGCGCTCCCACGACGTCAAGGGAGCGCTCCCAAATGATCGGGTAACGGTTTGATGACGGCGCGTCAGCGCGCCATCCAGGCGCCTCGGTAGACTGAGAGCGCCCCCTCCCTCGACATCCGGAGCGCCCCATGCCGACCATCGTCGTCGACGTCATGCCCAAGGCCGAGCTGCTCGACCCCCAGGGAAAGGCCGTCGCCGGCGCCCTGAACCGGCTCGGAATCGACGGCTTCGCCGGTGTGCGCATCGGCAAGCGCTTCGAGTTGACGGTCGAGGGCGAGGTCGACGACGCTCTCCTCGAGTCCGCTCAGCGAATCGCCGACGAGATCCTCTCCAACTCCGTGATCGAGGATGTCGTCGGGATCGAGGTCATCGAGTGACCGTCCGCATCGGGGTCATCACGTTCCCCGGTTCGCTCGACGATCGCGACGCCCAGCGCGCCATCCGTGTCGCCGGCGGCGAGCCCGTTGCGTTGTGGCACGGCGACCACGACCTCGGTGGCGTCGACGCTCTCGTGCTTCCCGGCGGCTTCAGCTACGGCGACTATCTGCGTGCCGGCGCTATCGCCGCCCACGCGCCGATCATGCGCGAAGTCGCGGATGCCGCGGCGAAGGGGATGCCGATCCTCGGCATCTGCAACGGTTTCCAGATGCTCGTCGAGGCTCACCTGCTTCCTGGCGGCCTCATCCGCAACGCGCACCAGCAGTTCATCCGTCGCGATCAGCGGCTGCGCGTCGAGAACGCCGACACCGCATGGACGAGCGGCTTCGAGGCGGGCCAAGAGATCGTCATCCCGCTCAAGAACGCTGACGGCGGCTACATTTGCTCGACCGAAACCCTCGAACGCATCGAGGGCGAAGGCCTGGTCGCGTTCCGCTACCTCGGGGTCAACCCGAACGGCTCTCTCGACGATATCGCCGGGCTCACGAACGAGCGCGGCAACGTGGTGGGCCTGATGCCGCATCCTGAACACGCCGTCGAGCCCGGCTTCGGCCCCGACACCCGCGCGGCGATGCGTTCGGGCACCGACGGCCTCACGTTCTTCACCTCGGCGATCTCGGCAGTCGTCAACGCCGCGGCCTGAGCTCGGTCCGTCGGAGCTTCAGTCGCGCCTTCCTGCGGCTCCCACACCGGGCAACTCGCACAACGACGCGACCGAAACTGGAGGTCCATCGTTCAGTCGCGTCATGCTGCGGGTCGAGCACCGTAGGACCCACACATCGGCGCTACCGAATCGCGCCGGACTGCGCGCCTGAATCGTGCTGGACCGCGCGCCCCACTAGTTCAGTCGCGTCATCCTGCGGGTTCGCACCCGCGCAACTCACATCTCGGCGCGACTGAAGGAGGGTACTCACATCGCTGGCACCTCAGACGGTTCCCGCGGGCGGCCAGACGCCGATGATGAGCGCCATCACGAGAACCGTGACCAGCTCGTGCGCGATGTTGAGCACCGTCAGCGAGGTGGGGCGCCCCTCGAAGGCATCGTGCGTGATGAAGCGCGCGGCGGTGAAGCCTGCCCACAGCACGGCGCCGGTCCCGACCGCGGTCAGCAGGAAGCTGCCGCCGAAGGCGTGCCACACCACGTCGGTCGCGGCAGCGAGCACCCAGGCCGACACGAAGCTCACGATGACGGTCACGATGATCGCGAGCGTCGCGCTGGATCCGGGGCGATTCATGTCGACGTTCGCGAGCTTCGCCCACCGCACCCCGAACACCTTCGGCGTGTACCAGATCGACCCGACCACCATCGTCGACAGGGTCGCCAGGATGACTGCCCAGTAGTTGATCGCCAGTTCCATCCCTGCTCCTTCGCCGTGCACGAGAACGGATGCCGCATGCTGACGCGAGCGTATCGGCATCCGTACCGCGGCGATAGGTAGCGTGAAGGGGTGACTTCCGACGCACCCACCCTGGTGATCTCCGTCCCCGACGACAAGCTCGAGAAAGACCTCAGCGGCCTTCCCGGCATCGAGGTCGTGCGGTGGGACATGGGCGATGCGGCGCCGCGGGCGGCGTTCGACATCGTAGTTCCGCCGTACATGCGCAGCCCCCGGGTGCTCGCGCGGCTCGAGGGTGTCGAGGTCCGGCTCGTGCAGAGTCAGTCGATCGGGTACGAGGCAGCGGCGAAGCACCTGCCTCCCGGGATCGTGTTCGCAAACGCCGCGTCCGTGCACGAGGGGTCGACGGCCGAGCTTGCCGTCGCGCTGACCCTCGCGTCGCAGCGGCAGATCCCGCGCTTCGTCGCGGCTCAGGATGCCGGACGCTGGGCTGGCCCGCGCGAGGGCGATGCCTTCCCGTCGAGCCTCGCCGACCGCCGGGTGCTCATCGTGGGGTTCGGCGGCGTCGGCACGGCGATCGCGGCGCGGTTGCGCGGGTTCGAGGCTCACGTCGAAGCTGTCGCGACGCACGCGCGGACAGAGGACGGCACGGTCGTCCACGCACTCGAGGAGTTGCCAGTGCTGCTCCCCCAGACGGAGATCGTCATCCTCGCTCTGCCGGGCGGGGACGGCACGGCGAAGCTCGTCGACGACGCCTTCCTTTCGGCGCTCCCGGATGACGCACTGCTGGTCAATGTCGGTCGCGGAAGCCTCGTCGACACCGATGCCCTGCTGCGCCATCTGCGCGGCGGCCGGATCCGGGCGGCACTCGATGTCGTCGAGCCCGAGCCCGTGCCGGAGGGCCACCCGCTGTGGTCGGCACCCGGACTGCTGCTCACTCCCCACGTCGGCGGGGCGTCAACCGCGATGCGGCCCCGGATCGCGGCTCTCGTTCGGCAGCAGGCCGAGCGGATGCAGCGCGGCGAAGAGCCGATCAACGTCGTGCTGCGCACCTGACGCCCCGCGCCACTACCGGGTGTCGGTGTCGGCGCCATCCCACAGGTCGGCGCACTCGACCGCGAGCGCGGCGTGGGTGGCGAGGTAGCGGTTCGCGCCCGAGTCGCCGCGAACGGATGCCGCCACCAGCTCCCAGTGATCGCGGCCGATGACCGCCGGATGCCCGGGCCGACCGTCGAAGCTCGCCCGAGCCAGGGATGCCGGCACGGCGCCGGCCTCGAGCACCCGCGCGACAACCGATGCCGGCATCCCGGGAACGTCGACGGGAGCGATGACGGCGGAGTCGGCATCCGTGTTCGCGGCAGCCGCGAGCCCTGCGCGAACTGACGCCGACAGCCCATCGGCCCAATCGCCGGCAACCACCGGGCTCACCGAATCGAGAGCGGAAACGACCTCGCGAGCACGCTCGGCCTCGGCTCCGATCACCACGAGTACCTCGGAACAACCCCCGGCACGAACGGCGGCGACCACACGCTCGAGCCACAGCACACCACCCGCGTCGCGCGCGAAGATCTTCGGCTGCCCGTAGCGACTTCCCGCCCCGGCTGCCAACACGATTCCGCACGCCGTCACGCCGGTGAGCGTACCGGGATCCGACGGCCCCCGGGAAACAGTCGCGAAACAGCTGGTGGGTAGGCTCGGGCACAGAGCACGTCCTATCAACCATGGCGCCGGCGCCAGGGCGGGGACTGCGACGACCCGATCGTCTCAGAACCCCAGGAGGTATTCATGTCTGTCGTCGACAAGTCAGCTGCAGGGCTCGACGCCCGCCAGTATCACATCGCCATCGCGCCAGGAGAGGTCTCGAGCGTCGCGCTTCTGCCCGGGGATCCGTTCCGGGTGCCGCTCGTTGCCGAGTTCCTCACGGACGTGAAAGAGGTCGCGCACAACCGCGAGCACCGCACGATGACCGGCTGGTACAAGGGCCGTCACATCACGGCGACTTCAACGGGCATGGGATGCCCCTCCACCGCGATCGCGGTCGAAGAGCTCGCCCGCGTGGGCGTGACGTCCTTCATCCGTGTCGGCAGCTCGGCGGGTCTGCAGCCGGGCATCGCGCCGGGAGACCTGCTCGTGAGCGAAGGCAGCTTCCGCAACGACGGCACGACGGATGCCTACCTTCCCAAGGGCTTCCCCGCGGTGCCCGACCTGGAGCTGACCACCGCGCTGGCCCGTCACGCGGAGCGCATCGCGGGGGCTGCGGGAACGAACTCGTTCCGAGGCATCAGCGTGAGCGATGACGCGTTCTATGCCGAGACGCCCGAGTGGATCGCGCAGCTGAACACCATGGGCATCCTGAACGTGGAGATGGAGGCATCCGCCCTCTACATCGTCGCCCGTCTGCGCGGCCTGCGTGCCGGCATGGTGTGCGCCTGCTCGAGCAACCTCGTCGACGGCGCATCGCTCTATTCGGGCACGAAGGCCGACCTGCAGGCGGGCTGGATGCGCTCGATCGAAGCGGCTCTCGAGACCGCCGTCGAGCTCGAACTCTGACGGCGGCCTCGCTCTCTCGCGCTCTACGGGCGCAGCATGACCTTGCCGACGCGGCCGGGCTCGAAGTTCAGGCGCGACGCGTCGGCGATCTGCTCGAGCGGGAAGATCTGCGAGACGGGCAGATCGAGCTTTCCCTGCGCGACGAGGGTGATGATCTCGCGGATCAGCTCGACGCGGTGGGCCGGGTCCATGGCGGCGCTGACCTTGCTGCCCCAGAATCCGCGGACCGTGAGCTGACGGAAGATCACGTCACCCGACGGGATCTCCATGGTGGGGGATGCCATCGCGCCGAAGACCACGAGGGTGCCGTTCTCCCCGAGCAGCGAGGTGACGTCTCCGGCTGCGGCACCGCCGACGGAGTCGACACCGGCACGGATGGATGCGCCACCGGTGATCTCCGCGACGCGGTCGCGCCAGTTCTCGGCATCCGTCCCGACGACATCATGGATGCCGACAGCGGCGAGTTCGTCGACGCCGGCGCCGCGGCGAACGAGGCCGAGCACGCGGACTCCGCGGGAGGCGGCGAACTGCGCGACCAGGCGCCCGACGGCGCCGTTCGCTGCGTTCTGCACGATCCAGTCGCCCTCGCTGACGTCGAGGTATTCGAGCAGGCTCGCAGCGCTCAGCGGCATGGAGATGATCTGGGCGGCTGCCTCGTCGGCGACGGCATCCGGCACCGGGATGAGGGCTGCGGCAGGAGCAATGACGTACTCGGACCAGACCCCGAAGACGGATGCCGTCACGACGCGCTGACCGACCTCGACGCCGGTGACTCCCTCGCCGAGCGCGTCGACGACGCTCAGCGCCTCGGTGCCGGCGCGGGCGGGAAGCTCGGGCTTGTAGCCGTAGTCACCGCGCACTGTCCAGAGGTCGTGGTTGTGGATGGGGCTGAGGACGACCTTCAGCCGGACCTGGCCGGGTCCGGGCTCGGGGAGCTCGACCTCCTCGACGGCGAGGACCTCTGCCGGGTCACCGAACTGGTGCTGCACGAGTGCGCGCATGATTCTCCTTTGTACGGATGTCGAGTGCGGCGCTCTTCGAGGATCACCCGGGACGAGCGCACCCGATCCACAACGTCAGCGGGATCGCGTTTTAGTCCCGCAGTCAGCCGTTCAGCAGGGCGATGACAAGGCTCACGACCGCGAGCAGCGGGAACAGGCCCTGCGTCACGGCGGCTCGTCGCTTGTCGGGCGAGGTGATGAACAGCACGAGGGCTGCGGCCAGCATTGAGCCGGTTCCCACCAGCATGAGGGTCACGCCGACCGTCACGGAGCCGATCGCTGCGACGACGATCCCGAGGATCGCGGCGATCGCCAGGAACAGGTTGTAGAAGCCCTGGTTGAACGCGAAGGCGCGGGTGATTTCGACCTCGGCATCGTTGCGCACCCCAAACGTCGCGCGGCTGCGGGCTCCGCCCCAGGCGAGCGACTCGAGCCAGAAGATGTAGACGTGCAGCAAGGCGGCCAGTGCGGCGAAGACCATTCCGGTGATGAGCATCCGGGTTCCTCTCGACTCGCTTAGCCTGACACGTGCCGCGGCGAAACACTCGCGAAATCCTCGGCTGATTCACTCGGAGTGTTCGCTGAGTCAACATCGGATGCCGGAGGAAGGGCGCATGGACATCACCACCGTCACGTCCTATCGCTTCGCGAGCAGCCGCGGCGACCTCGCTCTCGCGCCCGGAGAGAAAATCCTCGCCGGCGGCACGTGGCTGATGAGCGAACCGCAGTCCGAGGTGACCGGCTTCGTCGACATCACGCGCATGGGCTGGCCCGAGGTCGAGGTCACTGACGCGGGGCTCCGTGTCGCCGCGACCTGCACGATCGCGCGATTCGTAGCGTGGTCGCGCGGCGAACTCGATACCCCGGTTCCGGCCGGTTGGCACGCCACGGGAGCAATCCCGGATGCCGCGCACGCGCTGCTTATGTCGTTCAAGGTATGGAACACCGCGACGGTCGGCGGAAACGTCTGCCAGTCGTTCACGGCAGCGGCGATGGCGTCGCTTCTCGCGGCCCTCGACGGCGAAGCGGTGATCTGGACGCCGGACGGCGGCGAGCGTCGACAGCCGGTTGCGGAGTTCATCACCGGTCAGGCAAAGAACACACTGCAGCCCGGCGAGGTGCTGCGCGCGCTCGACGTTCCTGCGGCAGCGATGCTCACCCGCGTGAGCCTGCACAAGATGGCCCTCGCCGAGCTCGGCCGATCGGGCATCGTCGTGAGTGGCCGCCGCGGGGACGACGGGTCGACGGTCGTCGCGGTGACGGCATCCACCCTCACTCCCCACGTCTTCCGATACCCCGACCTTCCCGACGTGGGCCAGCTGCGCGCGGATGTCACCAGTCCGTCCGACTTCTTCACCGATGCGCTGGGCGAAGCAGACTGGCGGCGCGCGGTCACCGCCGTGCTCGCAGAACGCGTCGTCGCTGACCTCACGACGGAGGACGTGGCATGAGGCTCACGGTCGACGGCGCCGAGCTCGAGGGCGACCCCACTCCGGGCCAGTGCCTGCGCACATTCCTTCGCGAGCATGGACACACCGAGGTCAAGAAGGGATGCGACGCCGGCGACTGCGGCGCGTGCGCCGTGATCGTGGATGGCGCTCCCGTCCACTCGTGCATCGTGCCCGCCCAGCGCATGGATGGCGCCGTCGTCACGACCGCGGGGGGCCTCGCGCCGGGCGACGAACTGCACCCCGTGCAGGAGCAGCTCGTCGAACACTTCGGGTTCCAGTGCGGGTTCTGCACGCCAGGGATGGCGGTCACGGCATCCACCCTCACCGAAGCCGACCTGCCCGAGCTCGACCGCCGCATGAAGGGGAGCCTGTGCCGCTGCACCGGCTACCGCCCGATTCGCGAAGCAATCACGGCGGCGGTCATGGGCCCGGTGCGCGAGACCGGTTCGACCTCTGTCTCTTCCGGCGGCATTGGGGCGTCGGTGATTCCCGAGCCCGCGCGCCGTATCGTGCAAGGTCGCGAGCCGTACACGCTCGACGAGCCCGTCACCGGATCCCTGGTGCTGCGCGTTGTCGGCTCGCCGCACGCGCATGCCCGCATCATCTCGATCGACACGGATGCCGCCCGCGCCGTCCCGGGGGTTGTCGCCGTGCTCACGCACGAGGATGCCCCGGCCACCCGATTCTCCACGGGCCGCCACGAACACCGCACCGACGACCCCGACGACACGCGCGTGCTCGATGACACCGTCCGCTTCATCGGCCAGCGCGTCGCCGCTGTCGTCGCCGAGACCGCCGCCGCAGCTGACGCGGCAGCCCGCCTCGTGCAGGTCGAGTACGACATCCTGCCCGCAGTTTTCGACCCCGAAGAAGCGCGCACGCCGGGGGCGCCGATGCTGCACCCGGGCCGCACTCCCGAAGACCGGGTCGCGGATGCCTCCCGCAACGTGGTCGCGCAGTTGCACGAGGGCCACGGCGGCGACATCGACGAGGCGCTCTCGGCGAGCGCTGTCACCGTCACCGGCACCTGGCAGACCTCGCGCGTCACGCACGCGCAGCTCGAGACACATGGCGCGGTCGGCTGGCTCGACGAGCACGGCAGGCTCGTCATCCGTTCGAGCACGCAGGTCCCGTTCCTCACCCGCGACGAGCTCGCGCACGTGTTCGACCTGCCCCGCGAGAACGTCCGCGTCTTCGCAGCCCGGGTCGGCGGCGGCTTCGGCGGCAAGCAAGAGATCTTCACCGAAGACCTCGTCGCCCTCGCGGTGCTGCGCACCGGACGCCCCGTGACCTACGAATTCAGTCGCACCGAGCAGTTCACGCGGGCGTCGCTGCGGCATCCGATGCGGGTCGCGGTGACCCTCGGGGCGGATGCCGACGGCACCCTCACCGCGATGAAGCTCGACGTCCTCAGCGACACCGGCGCGTACGGCAATCACGCGATCGGCGTGATGTTCCACGGCGTTGCCGAGTCGACGACCGTGTACCGGACGCCGGTGCGTCGCATCGACGCCGAGGCCGTCTACACGAACAACGTGCCCTCCGGGGCGTTCCGCGGGTATGGGCTCGGGCAGGTCATGCTCGGCGTGGAATCTGCCATGGACATGCTCGCGCAGAAGCTCGAGATGGATCCGTTCGAACTGCGCCGGCGCAACATGATCCGGCCGGGCGACGCGCTGCATCCGGATAAGGATCCGTACGAAGACGACCTCATCATCGGCAGCTACGGCCTCGACCAGTGCCTCGATCTCGCGCAGGATGCGCTGCGCCGCGGCAACGATGTGTCGGCCCCAGAGGGGTGGCTGGTCGGCGAGGGCATGGCGGTGGCGATGATCGCCACGATCGCTCCGCGCGGGCATTTCTCCCGCTCGAAGGTGGCGCTGCGCCCCGACGGCACCTTCGTGGTGCGCGCCGGCACGGCCGAGTTCGGCAACGGCACGACCACCGTGTTGCGCCAGATCGCGGCATCCGTGCTGGAGGCACCGTTTAGCCGGCTGCACCTGTGGACCGCCGACACGGATGCCGTCGCTCACGACACGGGAGCGTTCGCCTCGACCGGAATCACCGTCGCGGGCAAGGCGCTTGCCGCCGCGTGCCAGGCGCTGCGGACACGGATGCTCGAGCTCGCCGCCGCGCAGACCGGCACCGATGCAGATGCCGCGCTGTTGACGGATGCCGGCGTCGCGACTCCCGCGGGTGTTGTGCCGTTCGCGGAGCTGGTCGCTGCAGCTTCGCCCGAGGAGCGCGACGAGAACGGCCTGTTCGCGACCGGTGGCGAGGATGGCGCGCTGCGGTCGGTGGCGTTCAACGTGCACGCGGTGCGCGTTGCCGTGGAGCCCGAGACCGGGGTCGTGCGGATTCTGCAGTCGGTGCAGTCAGCGGATGCCGGAACGGTGATGAACCCCGCGCAGCTGCGCGGACAGATCGAGGGCGGCGTCGCGCAAGCCGTCGGTAGCGCGCTCTATGAAGAGGTTCTCGTCGAAAACGGTGCAGTGCAGAACCCCGTGTTCCGCGTGTATCGCGTGCCGCAGTTCGCCGACGTTCCCGAGACCGAGGTCTACCTCGCCGACACCTCAGACACGGTCGGCCCGTTCGGCGCAAAGTCCATGAGCGAGTCGCCGTACAACCCCGTCGCCCCCGCGATCGGCAACGCCATCGCCCGGGCGCTCGGAAAGCGACCCTTCCACCAGCCCTTCACCCGCCAGCGCGTGTGGCGCTTGGCGCAGCATCCTGAGACCGCCCCCACCCGAACCGCGGAGTAACCCATGCCGATTTCGACATCCTTCACCATGACCCTGCCCACGTGGCTCGTCGACGAGGCCGACACGCTGCCTGCCGTGCTGCCCACGCTCGAAGAGCGGATGGCGCTCGTGAACCGCCTCGCCGACCGCAACTGGCGCGAGGGCAACGGCGGTCCGTTCGCCGCGATCGTCGTGGATGACACCACGGGTGAGCTCGTATCGGCGGGAGTGAACGTCGTGCTCTCGACCGGCAAGTCGTCGGGGCACGCCGAGGTGATGGCCCTCGGGCTCGCGCAGCAGCGCCTCGGCCGCTGGGACCTTGGCGCTGACG
>NZ_DCBW01000048.1:17411-83102 GCF_002313585.1 Microbacterium sp. UBA1097
GGGACCTTGGCGCTGACGGCGCGAGCCTCTCGCTCGTGGTCAACTGGCGCCCGTGCGTGCAGTGCTACGGAGCGACGATGTGGAGTGGGGTGCGGTCTCTCGTTGTCGCGGGGTCCGGTCCCGAGCTCGAAGAGCTCTCGGGCTTCGATGAGGGCCCGATGGTCGCCGACTGGGCGGAGCAGTTCGAGGCTCGCGGCATCCGGGTGACCCAGGATGTCGGCCGCGAGGAGGCCCTGGAGGTCTACCGCGCCTACGGCGCCAGCGACTCCCTCGTTTACAACGCCCGCGGCGAGTAGCTCGGGGTCGTTTGGTCGCGCCAAAACGCGGGTTCCCAGCATCCTCACCCGCAACAAGACGCGACTGAACTGGTGGGCGGCTACTGCTCTCAGCATCCATCTTTCAGTCGCGTCGAGATGCTGGTTCCGTCCGCGCTGACCCGCAGCAAGGCGCGACTGAACGGGTCGCGGGCCACCTGAATCTCGAGCACAGATTGATCGGTCGCGCCGTAATGCGGGTGACCAGCATCCCTACCCGCACAACGACGCGACTGAGCCGGAGCCGACCTACGCCTGCGCCGCGGCGAGCACGGCCTCGACAGCACCCGCGGGTGAGCCGTGGAACGCGGGTCCGTGTCCGGGGAGTACCCAATCGGCATCCAGGTCGGCGATGCGGCCGAGCGACGCGAGCGCCTCGGCGGGGTCATCCGTGAACGGAGCCGGGCCGGGGCCGGTGCGACCGGTCAGCACGTGGCGGGTCGTGAGCGCGTCGCCGACGAAGACGGCGCGCACGTCGGGCGAGAAGATGGCGATGCTGCCGGGCGAGTGTCCGGGCATCGACATCACGCGGGGCGCGCCGGGAAGATCGAGCGTGTCGCCGTCGGTAACCTCGCGGACCTCAGTGAGCCAGGTCGGACGCATGCCCTTACGGATGCCGTACGCGGCGAACTGCAGCAGGGGGCCGATCCGGGTCGAGCCCATCGGGGTCTTGGGCTTGTCGCCGCCGCGAGCGCGATCGGCGTCGGCAGCGTGCACGAACACCGGGATGCCTCGCTCGGCGCGCAGGCGCTCGGCGAACCCGACGTGGTCACTGTCGCCGTGGGTGAGCAGGATGCCGCGGATGTCGTCGAGCGAGCGACCGATGGCATCCAGCTCGCGGGTGAGGTCGGAGTACATGCCGGGGAGGCCGGCGTCGACGAGGGTGATGCCCTCGGGCGTGACGATCAGGTAGGCGGCGACGATGTCGTTGCCGATGCGGTGCAGTGAGGGTGCGAGTCTCATGACTGGCCTTTCCGAGTGATGGCTACGGATATTAGCCCTGATAGCTTATGTTCATAGCCATGGGGGGTCCGATGCCGACACCGGAGAGAACATCGCTCGACGAGATCGTCAGTGCAGCAGCGCGTCTGCTCGAAACCGGCGGGGTCGCCGCCGTCACGATGCAGGCGGTCGCGCAGGATGTCGGCGTCAAAGCCCCCTCGCTCTACAAGCGCGTACGAGATCGCGAGACGCTCTTGGGACTCGTCGGCGGCGCCGCTGCCGACGACCTCACGGCGCGTCTGGAGGCGGCATCCGGGATCGAAGACCAGCTGCTCGTCTTCCGCCGCTTCGCGCACGAGCGGCCCGAGGCGTTCCGGCTGCTGTTCACCGCGACGGTGGATGCCGACAAGCTCGCCGCCACGAGCGCGCCCGTCCTGCGGGCGACCAGCGCCACCGTCGGCGCGGATCACGCGCTCGACGCCGCGCGGCTGCTGACGGCGTGGGCTACCGGGTTCGTCACGATGGAGCTCGCGGGGGCCTTCCGCCTCGGCGGTGATCTCGACGACGCCTACGACTACGGCATCGCCCACCTGGTGGGCTCCCTCGTCTCCGACTAGCCGCGCGAGCAGGCGTGGGGCCGCGCCGTATTCTGGAGCCGTGTCCTCGCCCGCTCGCACCAGCGCCGACGGGCCGAGTGCGGCACCCGACGAGACGCAGATCGGCGTCGGAATCGGGCGGCAAGTGCGGCAGGCGCGCACCGAGAAGAAGCTGTCGATGCGGGCGCTGGCCTCGGCCGCAGAGATCAGCCAGCCGTTTCTGAGCCAGATCGAGTCGGGCCAGACGATGCCCTCGCTGCTGACTCTGTACCGCATCGCGAACGCCCTCGACATCTCGCCCTCGGCGCTCCTTCCCGCAGACCCCGACCCCGAGGTCGTGCACGTGTCGCGGGCGGCGGATGCCACGTGGGTGCCGGTCTCGGAGGCATCCGACACCGCCCACACCCGCGTCATCCACGCCGGCGAGACCTCCCTGCAGGAGTACGCCATCCGCCCCGGCGAGCAGGTCGGCGACTGGTTCGAAACGGATGGCGAAGTCATCCACTACGTCATCGAAGGCGCCATCGCCCTCGAGATCGAAGGCCTCGGGATCTGGGAACTCGGCGCCGGGGATGCCGTCGCCCACCCCGGTGCGCTGCGGAACCGCTGGCACCTTCGCGGGGACGGGTCGGCACGGGTGGCGTTTGTGTATACCGGCGGGGCGTAGAACACTAGCTACGCGCTCGCGTCGAGCACCTCAAGGAACGTCTGGGCGCCGATCGCGGCATCCGTTCGAAGTTGCGCTTCTGTGGCGGTGTCGCCGGTTGCCACCATCGTGTCCGCGAACACTCCGGCCCACGCACCGTCGGGCTCGACGAACTTTGCGATCGCTGCACGGATAGCACCCGGGTCTGCGACGTCGCCTGCCAGACCCAGTTGGCGCGCTACGGCGGTCGCCGCACCCGCTGCGCCTCCGGGATTGTAGAGCGTGACATACATCAGGTCGTACTTGTCTTTGTGCAGCATCCGCGATTGCGCCGCAGCCGCCTTGCCGAGGAGATAGCCGCCGAGGTTCGCGAATCGAAGGGTCACGGCATCCGTCTCGACACCAAACTGTGCGCGAACGGATGGCGGCACTGGCAGGTCGCGCAGCTCGGGGTCCACGAGCGCTGCGGCCGGTCCCGCCAGCTTGGTCGCGACCGCAGTCCGCGAGCCGGGCAGCGATACGGTGTCTGCAGTGTGATCCCAGACGTCCGCGAGAAACTCGAGTCGCACCCGCGCGTCGCCGAGGGTCGCGTTCCACCGCCACCGATTCTCCGAGGTGAAGTCGCCTTTCTCGAGAGCCACATCGAGCCACGAGAAGTCATGTTCGGCGCCGGCGAGATCCCACCCGATCGCGAAGAGCAGGTCGACATCGGTTGTTCCCTGGTGGGAGACGGGAGCATCGGTGGCGAGATACTCAGGATTGAGGCCGCCGATGACGACGAACTCGTCGGTGTGTCCCCCGGCGAGCAGCGCGAATCGCACGAGCGCCTCCTCTGCGCGGGCGCGCGCCTCCCGGGTTCGGGACTCAGAATCCAATGGCGGTCTCCCGCAGGTATTCGGCGGCTTCGGCGGTGCGCCCCCGGCCGCGCAATAGGTCGGCATAGACCCGCACCGGAGATACGGTGCGCACGTCCCGTGCTTCCCGTGTGAGTCGGAAGACATAGGGATCGGCGGCGGAAAGGCGGATGCGCCCTCCCGACTCCACTTCTCTGAAATCAGGATGCTGCGCCAGCCGCCCACGCGCGGGCTCGAGCTGCCCCGCCGGCACGTACAGATCGACCGCCGGCACACTCGTCAGATACGGGTCAATACGATCCGCCGCCGCCTCCCCGGTCAGCGCCCAATCCTGGCCATGCAGCGAACTTGTCAGCGCCTCGATCGATTGCTGGGGATCGCGCCAGGGAACGTGAAACTCGATGTCAGCTCCCGACTGAGGCGTGGCTGCGTAATGCGCCGCCCAGTCGCTCAGCATCCGTCCCGGATCGCGAAACTCGCGCGTTGCCGATGTACCACGTTCGGCTCCGGTCTTGGCCGTGTACCGCTGCTCGTCGAAGTGCCGCAGGATGCGAGCAGTGTGCGCCAACGAGACATCCGCGGTCTTCGCGATGACACCAACCTGCTCGATGGGCATGGTCTCTGGCTCGGAATACTCCACCCGCCACCCGAGCAACGTCTCAGCTATCGCATCGGCTGCTGCCGACCATTTGAAGGCCCGCCCCGCATCCGCTCGAATTGGCTCCAGTCTCGCGATGTAAAAGCTCCCCGGCACCACGATGCGCGCCCGGCCGCTGGCGTCTGCCCATGACAGCTGTGCGTCTTCGAGGATCTCCCGCGCCCCGGGGCTCACCCGGCGGGCAGTCACGACGGGCACGACACCGTCGGTTCGTTCGGAGGCACCGTGGAAGAGTTCGGTGCGCGCCCTCCGGGCATCAGCGGGCAGGCCCTCCCCGATCCAGAGCGGCCGGAACAGCGATTCGCGCCCCTCGTGACGAATGCGAACGAGGTGGCCATCCCACTCCGGCTCAAGCTCCGGGGGGATCACCCGAAGCAGCGCCGACACCGATGCGGTGTTTTCTCGCGCTTCCACGGTTTTATCGTAGCGAGATATAACCGTGTTTTCTCACGAATAGTGGCATTCGGCCTGACTGTGAGAAAACTCGGATCGCGTTCGCGTCGCTCTCCCCGAGGCGAGTTCTCGCCGGCGGGCGAAGCCGACGCTCCACGCCCACCCCGGGGCGCTGCGGAACCGCTGGCACCTCCGCGGCGACGGCTCCGCCCGGGTCGCTTTCGTGCACACCGGCGGGGCGTAGGAGACTCTCGTCAGTCCCTTCCTCTTTTGTGCGAATCTTCCTGCATGGAGCTTGATGAGATCCGACGTGCGGAGATCGAACTGCTGACATCAGCCGTGCGGCGCGACTCGGCACGCTTGGCTGAACTCTTGCATCCAGAGTTCGTCGAAGTCGGTCACTCAGGGAGGTTGTGGTCGCGCGACGAAACGATCGCCGCGCTGGCTCATGAACCGGACCGGGAAGCTCCGGCCACAAGTGAGGGGGCCTTGCACTCGGTGGCTCCTGGGTTCGCCCTCGTCACCTACGTCGTTTCGGGGCCAGAGGGCGACAGTCGACACTCCTCCCTCTGGGTCATGCGCGACGGGAAACTCCAAATCCGATTCCACCAAGGAACCTTCATCTCACCCTCCGGCTAAGCGGAGAGCCGGGACACCTCAGCGAGACCGTCACCAACGTGCACCGTCGGATGCCTACCGCCGCCGCGCAAGAATCGCCCCATGCGGTCGTGGCTGCGGTTGCGGCACAGACCAGGTGTGCGCCTCGATAACCTCGAAGCCAGCCGCGGTGAGGCGTTCCACCAGCGCCTCTGGCGGCCAGCGCCAGGCACGAACAACGGCATGGTCGAACGGCTCAACCTCGGTGCCGACGAAGAATCCGATGAGGAGCGCTCCGCCCGGCTCGAGAACGCGTGCGAACTCATCAAGAGCGCGGTGGATCGTGTCGGGATCGTGGTGGATCAGCGAGTACCAGGCGAGCACGCCAGCCACACTGCCCGCCGCGAGCGGCAGCTCATCGATGCTGCCCTCGAGGAAGGAGACGCCCTCATATGCGGTGCTAGCGTGTTCGAGGAACGCTGGTACCTGATCGACCCCGATCACACGGACGCCCTGCGCCGCGAGATGCCCCGTCCAGTGACCCGGCCCGCACCCAGCATCGAGAACGAGGCCTTCGACTTGACCAGCCCACCTGGAGACTAGGTGCTCATCCGAGGGATGCACACTCTGCATCGAACCCAGGAGCGCGATGTACTCGTCGGCGCGGTCCGTGTATGACGCCTGCACGTTCCTGACCATCGTCCAGATCATACGTTCCGGCGCGATCGCCGGAGCGCGACCCGTGCCGGCTTCCCGCACCGACGTCACTCAGAGCGATCGTTACCCGCGAAGGCCCGCGCGTCGTGGCGACTGACCGATACCGCTTGCGCGGGATTCAGTCCTGCGTAGAAGCTGTTCCTGAAGTATGAAGTCTGGGGCTGACGACAACTGGGGAGGCCATGATGGCGAGACGACGGGGATTCTTCGCTGAGATTCAGCATCAAGCGCGGCTGGCCGATCAGCGTCAGCGCGCGGCGCAGCGTGCCTACGAAGCAGACCTGCGGCGAGCGCAAGCCGCGCAACGTAGCGCCGAGAGAGCACAAGCCGCCGCGGAGCGAGCATCAGAAGCCGACAGGAAACGTCTCGAGAAGGAGGCTGCGGCTGCCTACGTTGCCGCCCGTCAGGCCGAGGCCGCTGCGCTTTCGGAAGAGGTCGCGCACCGCGTAGCCGAACTCGATGAGTTGCTGAGCGCAACGCTTGCCGTGGATGACTTCGTCGATCTGGAGACTCTACGAACGACGGCCGAGCACCCACCCTTCCCCCACGTCGCTCTTCGCGTGCCAACCCGCGAACCGGCACCAATCCCCGAGCCGCCGCTGCCCGTGAAGCAGGATCCAACGCCGGTCAAGGGCCTCTTCGGCCGGAAGCAGAAGGCTGCGGATGCCGCAGCTGAGGTCGAGAAGCAGTACGCAGCTGACTACTACGCATGGAAGGACGCGACAGAGACCCTCCCCGCTCGCCGAGCCGCGCAGGCCGCAGCCTACGAAGAAGCAGAACGCGCCCGCCTCGCGCAGCTCGCAGAGGCAACAACGCAGTATGAGGAGGAGTGTGCGGAGCGCGAGAAGCAAGCCGCGGAGCAGAACGCGGAGCTTGACGAACTCATCAACGGACTCGCCTACGGCACGGTTGAAGCCGTCCAAGAGTATGTGGGAATAGTTCTTGCGAACTCTGTCTACCCCGATTGGTTCGAGGTTGATCACATGGCGACCTTCGAGCCCTCCACCGCGGAGCTAAACCTCCGCGTCCGAATCCCAGGACCCGACATCGTGCCGACAGCGAAGCACTATCGATACGTCAAGGCGTCGGACGAAGTCTCACCGGTCGCTACTTCCCAAAAGGAAATGAAGGAGCGCTACGCCGCCATCGTCCACAACATTGCGCTTCGTTCCCTCCACGAAGTTTTTGAGGCCGACAGGCGAGGGATCATCCGGAACATCTCGCTCGAAGTCGGCACAGGGACCACGAGTCCAGCGACTGGCCAGCCCACTTATGTCCCGTTCGTCGTCGCGACGGTTTCTCGAGACCGATTCGCCGAACTGGACCTCGCGAGCGTCGTGCCGGCGGCAACACTTGACCACCTGGAAGCGGTCGTCTCCAAGAACCCAGCAGGACTTGTTCCCGTCGCAACGACCGGCGTGCGCCGTGCGTGAGGCGTACTGACGTGGACTTCAATCCGCCTCCAGGCTGGCCGAGGCCACCAGCTGGGTGGGTGCCTCCGGCTGGATGGCAACCCGACCCTAGCTGGCCGGCCCCTCCCGCGGGATGGCAGCTATGGCTACCCAAGACGCCATCCATCACCGAGCACGCAGAGGGCAGCGATCCGTCGGCCACTGGTGGGCCCGACCCCGATGCCGACGGCTCCGAGCAATCCGGTCTCGATCACCTGGCAGCACTCGAGACCGAAACTGCGGCTCTCAAAGCACGGCTTGGCGTCAACCGTGACGGCCTCTCACCGAGGGGGAGCGATCTCGACATCCTTCAAGATGTCGGCATCTACCGATACAACCACCCCCTCGATACAGCCGCCGCCTACAAAGAGCGCCTCGACGACATTTCCGCCGAGACACTGCAGTTCATAAAATCCGGCAACGCAATCGTGAAGTCTGAGCTGTTCACCTTCAATAACTCACTCTCGCAGGGCAAGAAGCTGTCAGGCGACCTGTCGAAGCTGATGCTCCGGGCTTACAACGCCGAGGTCGATAACGCGCTGAGAGCGCTGCGCGCAGGGAATCTTGCGCGCGCGAAGCGCCGCGTCGAAGCCTCACGAGACGCGATCGCTCGGTTCGCGGCGCTCATGGAGATGGAGATCAGTCCGGAATATCACGCACTCCGGATGCGTGAGCTTGAGCTCACGTCGGACTGGCTCATGAAGAAGCAGGAGGAGCGCGAAGCCGAGCGCGAACGACGCGCCGAGCTACGGGAGCAGGCGAAGGTCGAACAAGAACTCGCAGCGGAACGCGCGCTCCTGGACAAGGAGCGAGCGCACCTGGTGAATACGCTCGCCGCTTTGGCGAAGCAGGGTCAGACGAACGCAGAACTTGAGGCTCGTCTCGCCGAGATCGACGACGCCATCGCGTTCAACGACTTCCGTGCCGCGAACATCCGGGCGGGTTACGTGTACGTCATCTCCAACCCCGGCGCCTTCGGGGCCGACGTCGTCAAGATCGGCCTTACCCGGCGGCTCGAACCGCGAGACCGCATCGCTGAACTGAGCGGTGCAGCGGTGCCCTTCAAGTTCGAAGTGCACGCGCTCTTCTTTTCTGAGGACGCCGTGACTCTAGAGAACGAACTGCACCGGCACTTCAGCGACCGCGCACTCAACCGCATCAATGCGCGCAAGGAGTTCTTCTTTGCTTCACCCTCCGAGGTGCGGGAGGTCCTGCTCGACAAAGTCGGCGACATCCTCGAGTTCAACGCCGAGGCCGAGGGCGTCGAGTTCAGACAGTCGTTCACGGAGTGGCCTGAGTATGCACAGCAGGTCCGACTGGCGCCTACTGACCGACCGGCCCGAGACAGGTCGTCCTGATGGATGCTCGGCACTCGACTTCACACTAGTCCCGTGTGCTCGCGTCTACTGGCGCGGCTAAGCGAGCACATCCGTTCTGCGGTGCACGCCCACGAGCGCGTCGATTTGTCGCAGCCCTTCGAACCGAGATCGCCGAACCTGACTCGAGTGCCTTCCGTCGGCGGATGAGACTCGCCCAGAGGCGATCGGACACCCGACTAAGCAGCGAGCCAGACCTGAGAGGTCGTCCTCCCGAATTGAGGGGCGTCGCGCCCACGGCGTCATCAGGCACCTTGCAAGGGAGTCGCAAGCCCCGCTCCGCTGCTAAGACTGGAACATGGATCACTATGGGCCAGCCGCCGATCTCTTGATGTCTGTCGATAGCAGCGACGACGCTGCCGTCAACGTGCACTTTCAAGTCACCCTCGGGAACGCAACGGACGGCAATCTCCACGTGGCTCAACTGAGGGACGGAAGAGCCGTTGCCGGCGATGGACCGCCGGTCTCTGACCTTCAGTCAGGACTGACCGCAGCCTTTTACATCCCCGAGGCGACCGACCGTACCGCTCTGGGTACGAACTACACATGGCCCATCCTCCCGGAGCACTCGGTCGCGGCCATCCTCACCTGGAGCGATGACGGATCCCCGATTGGACTGCGTGCTGCTGGTCTCGTAATTGACCTCTTCGAGGGAAGGGTGCGCGCCGGAGACCCCGTGTGGGACGACGAGGCGCTGAGGCTCTTGAAGAGTTCGGGCATGCTGCCAGGAGGCAAATCGGAGAAAGCGACAAGCACCAACAAGTCTTTGAGCGCTCACTTCGAAGAGGTCGCCATCACGGGCTTTCGTGGTTTCGCACAGCGACGAGTGCTGCGTCTAGCAGAACCGAATGGGCATGACGGCTCTGGGCTAACCGTGCTTGTCGGCGCCAACAACAGTGGAAAGTCCACGTTCATCGAGTCGCTTCATGCGGTCGCGCGGGCGCGCCTTCAAAGCGAGATGAGCTTTCCGCAACCGCATCGCCATCACTCAACGGACGCTGTGGAAGTCTCCATCCGGCGCTCCGACGGTCGCACACTCAGCGTCGCCACGACCCGTCCCGGGGGAAGCCAAGCGGAAGTAACGTGGCTCCCAAAGGATGGAGGACCCGATCGTTTCGACATACATGTGACACCCTCCCGAAGGAGCTTCAATCCATACTTTGGCAACATGGGCTCAGTCGACAGAAACTGGGGGCTCACAAGTCAAGAGTTCTCGCGGACGAGTCTTCGCGACCAGTTCGTCGGCAGGCTCCGGAAAGTAGATCGTGACGGCTCTGCGCGCAATGTGTTTGATCAGCTGTTGGCCGAGATCGTCGGATACCCCCTGGATTGGACGATCGACGAGATCACCACAGGCCAGCAATTCCTGAAGCTCACAGACATCAACGGCGCATGGCATACGAGCGAGGGACTCGGCGACGGCTTGGTGAGCATCCTGTTCATCGTGGACGCACTCTACGATTCGGAACCGGGGTCACTGATTGCCATAGATGAGCCCGAACTGTCCTTGCACCCGCAGCTCACGAGACGGCTGGGTCGCGTTCTGTCCCGGTTCGCCTCTGATCGTCAGATTGTCGTCGCCACCCATTCGCCTCTTCTACTCGATTGGTCCGATATCTCCAACGGGGCTACCGTCGCGAGGGTGTACAAAGTGGACGGCCACTGTGAGATTTCTCAGGTATCCAGAGCGACCCTCAGTCGCGTGGCAAAGCTGGCCGACACAAGAAACGCCGCCAACCCCCACACGGTCGGCGTTGTCGCGAGAGAAGCCCTCTTCCTCGAGGATGGCGTCATCCTCCTGGAAGGACAAGACGACGTCGCGTATCTCCCTCGCGTGCTCAAGGACCTTGACCTGCCGGCGATTGACAATGTCTACGGATGGGGATCGGGAGGCGTTGGGAACATGCCCATATTGGCAAGGATGTTCATCGAACTCGGATTCAGCCGAATCGCTGCGATCGTAGATGATGACGGACAGACGGGCACGGAGGCGGCCGTGGGCAAGCTTATGGAGATGGCGCCGGCCGTCCTAGTACAGAAGATTCCTGCGCCGGACATTCGATATAAGGAGCCTTCGAGCGCGCGCGGCGAGGTCCGAGGGCTCCTCGACGATGACAACAGGCGTGTGCGACCAGAGCACCGGCAAGCGGCGAAGTCGGTACTGAGTCACGCGATCTCGCACGTGCGTCGGCAGCATTCCTGACGCAGCCCCTGCCACGAACGGCGATCGTGGCAAACCCGGTCGAAACCACGATCGCTGCCCTCATATCGAGATGCGCGTGCAAGGTTTTCCCAGTGAGAGCGCGGGCTCGATGGAGAGGCTCTGAGCCTTCATCCCACGGCTCGCCTCCCGGCGCCACCGAAACAACCTCGAAACCTGATAGCCATGAGCAATCAATGATTGCCTCCTAGCATCATGGTGTGACGACAACTGACGAGTTCACCCTGCACCCGCGCGTGCAGGAGTTTCTGGCGTCGGGGCGCACGGAGCTACTGATCGACGGTGACTGGCTCCCGGCATCCGACGGCGCGACCTTCACCACGATCGACCCGGCCACCGGTTCCGCCCTTGCCGAGGTCGCCCGCGGCACCGCGCCGGATGTCGACAGGGCGGTCCGGGCCGCGAAGGGCGCGCTGCGCTCCTCGGCCTGGCGCGAGATGCGGCCCGCCGACCGCGGCGCGCTGCTGTGGCGCATCGCCGACCTCATGACCGAGCACCTCGACGACCTCGCGCAGCTCGAGACGCTCGACCAGGGCAAGTCGCTCCGAACCTCGCGGTTCGGCGAGGTGCCGGCGGCGATCAACCAGTTCCGCTACTACGCGGGCTGGCCGACGAAGATCCTCGGCGACACGATCCCCACGTCGCTCTCGCGCACCCCTCCCGGCAAGGAGGTCTTCGCCTACACGCGCCGCGAGCCGGTCGGCGTCGTCGGAGCGATCGTGCCGTGGAACTCGCCGCTCATCATGACGGCCATGAAGCTCGCCCCCGCTCTCGCCGCCGGCTGCACGATCGTGCTCAAGCCCGCCGAGAACACGCCCCTCACCGCGATCTACCTCGGCCAGCTCATGCTCGAGGCAGGCCTGCCCGCCGGAGTGCTCAACATCGTTACGGGGTACGGTCACGAGGCCGGGCAGGCTTTGGCGGAGCATCCGGATGTCGACAAGATCGCCTTCACCGGCTCGACCGCCGTCGGCAAACGCCTCGTGCAGTCGGCCGGCACGCGGCTGGCCCGCCTCACTTTGGAGCTCGGCGGCAAGTCGCCGTCGATCATCATGCCCGACGCCGACCTGCCCGCCGCGATCGAAGGCGTCTCGCGCGGCATCTTCGACAACGGCGGCCAGGTGTGCGTCGCCAGCGCCCGCATCTACGCGCACCGGGATGTCTACGACGACGTCCTCGCCGGGATGGCCGACTTCGGCAGCGGCCTGCACCTCGGGCACGGCCTCGCCGAGGGCACCGACCTCGGGCCCCTCGTCAGCAAGGCGCAGGCCGACCGGGTTGCCGGCTACGTCGACGAGGGCCGCGCCGAAGGTGCGCGGGTGGTGAGCGGCGGCATCCGTGAGGCCGACACCTTCTATACGCCCACCGTGCTCACCGACGTGACCCCGCAGATGCGCCTCATGCGCGAAGAGATCTTCGGCCCCGTCGCCGTCGTCACCCCGTTCGACGACCTCGACGAGGTGGTCGGGTGGGCCAACGACTCCCCGTACGGCCTGGCCGCGAGCGTCTGGACCGAAGGCCTCAGCAACGGCCACCGCATCGCCGCGCAGCTCGAAGCCGGCACCGTGTGGGTCAACTGCCACTCCTTCCTCGGCCCCGAGCTTCCCAAGGGCGGCCACAAGGAGTCGGGCTGGGGCTACGAGAACGGCCCGCAGGGCCTCGAGAACTATCTAGAGACGAAGACGGTGGTGATGGTGCTGTGAGCGCAGATTCCCCGAAGCGCATATTGCTCGGCGCGTTCGAAATGATGAACCCCAACAACGGGATGCCGACCTGGACCGACCCCCGCGGGCGCGGCGACGGCTGGGACGACCTCTCCTACTGGCTTGGGCTCGCGACGATGCTGGATGCCGCGGGCTTCGACTTCCTCTTCTTCGCCGACACCTACGGCTACGCCACGCTCGACGGACGGATGCCTGACGAGGTCGCCGCTCACGGCATTCAGTTCCCCGCCCTTGACCCGATGCTCGCGATCCCGGCCCTCGCGCACGCGACCAGCCAACTCGGGTTCGTCGTCACCTCGCCGACGACCGTCGAAAAGCCCTACGGCACCGCCCGCCGGTTCGCGACCCTCGACCGGTTCACCGCCGGCCGCATCGGCTGGAACGTCGTGACCGGCTCCTCCCAGGCCACGACCGACGAGCTGTTCGGCGTGACGCAGAAGCTCAGCCACGACGAGCGGTATGACGCGGCCGACGAGTTCCTCGACACGTGCCTACGGTTCTGGGAGCACTCCTGGGACGAGGATGCCGAGGTCCGCGACCGCTCGCGCGGCGTGTATGCCGACCCGAGCATGCTGCACCGCGTCGAGGTTAACGGCACCTATCAGCGGGCGCAGGGCGTTTTCGCGGTGCCGCCGACGCCGCAGCGCACGCCTGTGCTGTTCCAGGCCGGGACCTCCGACCGCGGCCGGGCGTACGCCGCCCGCAACGCTGAGGCCGTGTTCATCCAGGGGCAGTCGATTCCGACCGCCGCAGCCCACGTCGCCGACATCCGCGCGCAGGCCGTGGCGCAGGGCCGCCGCCCCGAAGACGTCAAGGTCATCACCGGGATGACGGTGACTGTCGCCGCCACCGAGGCCGAGGCCCAGGCGCTGCGGGCCGAGTACGAAGCGGTGCTGGGGCTGGATGACGCGGCGGTCATGTTCGCCGGGATCACCGGCATCGACCTCACCGGTATCGACCCCGACACCCGCGTCGCCGACCTGCACACCGATCTCGGGCAGACGCTCATCAACCGGTACGCGCGCACCAATCCAGACATCCGGGTGCGGGCGGTGCTCGACCAGTTCCGCACGAAGGCGATCCGCGGGTTCCAGATCACCGGATCGCCCGAGCAGGTCGCCGACGAGATCATCGCGATCGTCGACGGATCCGGCATCGACGGCATCATGCTCGAACCGACCTTCGGCGGACCCGCGTCGTACGAGGCGTTCATCGAGTTGGTGCTTCCGATCCTGATCGAGCGTGGGCGCGCCGGAACCCCGGAGGGCGCGACCCTGCGCGAGCGGCTTTCGGGCTCGCCGCGCCTCGCCCCCACCCACCGCGCGCATCGGCTCACCGCCACGGATGCCTCAGCCGAGGCATCCGTCACCGCGCCGCTCGCTGCCGCGACATGACCCGCCTTCGTGTGCCCCAAAACGCCCCGCGCCCCAGCAGCGCACGGCGTGTTGCGGCAAACGAAATGGCACGACCGAGACCCCAGTCCAGACACCCCATCCTCGTTTGCCCCAAACCGCTCCGCGACCCAGCAGTGCACGGCGTGTTGCGGCAAACGAAGGGGGACTGCAGAAACACCACCCCGCCGAGACGTCACCCCCAACCCGAAGGACTGCACGTATGAAAGCCGAAGCTGTCGAGGCGGTGATCCGCGGGCTCAAGCGCGCCGGGGTCTCCGTCGCGACCTACCTGCCCGACTCGCTCCTGAAGGAGCTGTACCCCGCGCTGGATGCCGACCCCGACATCCGCACGATCCCCGTCACCAACGAGGGCGAGGGCGCCGCGATCGCCGGGGGCGTGTTCCTCTCGGGCAAGCGCGCCGTGCTCGTCATGGAGAACTCGGGCCTGCGCGCCGCGACCGAACACCTCGCGCGCCTGGGCCTGGGCGCCGGCATCCCGGTCGTCATGATCATGAGCTACCGGGGCGAGCTCGGCGAAAACAACTGGTGGGCGATCCCGCACGGCATCACGATGGAGCCCCTCCTCGGAGCCCTGCGCACCCCGTACCGCATCGTGCGTGAGGTCGACGAGGTCGAGCAGGCGGTCGTGGACGCCTACGAAACCGCCTATTCGTCGTACTACCACGCCGCCGTCGTCCTGGGAGGAGGGCTCGTCCGATGAGCTACAGCAGATTCGAAGCCATGGAGCTTCTCGGCAAGCGCCTCACCGACGACGCTCTCGTCATCCTGTCCCTCGGCGGCGCCGTCGACGAGTGGTACAACGCCGCCCCGCACATGCGCGAGGCGAGCCTGTTCCAGCAGCAACTCGGATGCGTCAGCGGCGAAGCCTTCGGCCTGGCCGTCGGCCTGCCCCACCGCCAGATCGTCTCGCTCGACACGGATGGCGGGCTGCTGTTCAATCTCGGCATCCTCGCGACCCTCGGCAACGAGCAGCCCGAAAACCTCTTCATCGTCGTGTGGGACAACGAGCAGTACCAGTCGATCGGCGGACCCGCGACCCACACCGCGAAGGGACGCGTCGACCTCGCCGCGATCGCCCGCGGCGCCGGGGTCGAGAAAGCGTTCACGGCGCACACGCTCGAGGAGTTCGACGCGCACTGCGCCGCCGGCCTTGCCGCGACCGAGCCCTACATCGTGGTCGCGAAGACCGACGGCATCCTGCAGCCCGGCATCAAGCGCAAGCACTCGGACGGCCGCGAAGACAAGTACATCTTCGTGCGCCACGTCGAGAAGATCGAGGGCATCACGATCATGGGCCCCAGCGAGCACAACTGATGGGGTGCGGCTGATGGGCGTCGTCACGGCCCCGACCGGCGCCTACGACTACCTCGTCGTGGGCGCCGGAGCTGCCGGGTGCGTGCTGGCCGCGCGCCTGAGCGAGAACCCCGACGCGCGCGTCCTGCTGATCGAGGCGGGCCCCGATCATCGCGGTTTGCGCGAGATCCTCGATGCCGCGCACTGGGATGCCCTCATCGGCGGCCGCTTCGACTACGGCTACCGGTCGGCGCCGACTCCGCATGTGCTGGGGCGTTCGATCGCGATGCCGCGCGGGCGGGTGCTCGGCGGTAGCTCGTCGACCAACGCGATGCTCTGGTACCGCGGCGCCCGCGCCGATTACGACGCGTGGGCGGATGCCGGCGCGACCGGCTGGGGATACGACGACCTGCTTCCCTACTTCAGGCGGTCCGAGACTCGACCCGGCGGTGACCCCGCTTACCGCGGGCTCCACGGACCGGTGCGGGTCGCGCCACTCTCGCGCGTGCATCCGATCGCGACGGCGCTCCTGGATGCCGCGGCAGCGCGCGGACTGCCGGTGCTGGATGACGCCAACGGCCCGTCGAACGAGGGTGCGGTGTTCGCGGACTACAACGCCATCGAGGGCGACGACGGATCGTTCGAGCGCTGGAGCACCGCCCGCGCCTACCTCGAGCCAGCCCTTGGGCGGCCGAACCTCGACGTGCTCGTCGACAGCCCCGCGCACCGGATCGACCTCGCCGGCTCCCGCACGACCGGCGTGACGCACCTGATCGACGGACGCGAAGTGACCACGACCGCGGACCGCATCGTGCTGGCCGCCGGCGCCATGGACACCCCGCGCCTGCTGCAACTGTCGGGGATCGGTGATCCTGACCGGTTGGCGGCTGTCGACATCCGTCCCCGGCATGCGCTGCCGGGCGTCGGAGAGAACTTCCAAGACCATCCGCTCGTGTTGGGCGTGAACTTCCGCGCCCGCGAAGGACTCGGGCCGGTCATCGGCAACGGGGGCGGGACGATGCTCAATTGGCGGAGCTCCTACGCCGAGCGCGGACCCGACCTGCACACGGTCATCGCGCACGGTTCCCGCGGCGATGAGGCCCTGCACGCGCGCTACGACCTCGGCGGCGATCAGATGTTCGCGCTCGTGCCGGGGCTCTACGGCTCCCGCTCTGTCGGGTGGGTGCGGGTGCGGTCGGCCGACCCGACCGTGCCGCCCGAGTTCCAGCCGAACTACCTCGCCGACCCGAAGGATCTCGTCGCGATGGTCGAGGCGATGGATGTCGCACAAGAGCTTGTCGCCGGTCCCGCGTATGCCGACCTGCATCCGGAACCGCTGACGCCTCCGCCGTCGATGACCGATCGCGCCGAGCGCGTGCAGTTCGTGCGCGAGAACGTCGGGAGCTTCTTCCACGGCGTCGGCACCGCCCGTATCGGCACCGACGAGCTCGCCGTCGTCGACCCTGGGCTGCGGGTGCGCGGACTCGAGGGGCTGTGGGTTGCGGATGCCTCGGTCATGCCGATCATCCCGACCGCGAACACGCAAGCCCCGACCGTGGCGATCGCCGAGCGCGCCGCCGAGCTCATCGCCGCGGACTGATTCCACCGTTCGGTCGCGCCGAAACGCGGGCACCCGGCATCCTCACCCACAAATCGGCGCGACCGAACGGTGCGCCACCCGACTCAGTCGCGCCATCGTGCGGGTTGCAGCCATGATTTCCCGCAGAACGGCGCGACTCAACGAGTAGCGGTAGCCCAGCGCACGAGGTCGCCGGCGAGCTCAGCCAGAGCATCCAGGTGCACGAGGTGACCGGCGCCTTCGATCAGGGTGAGGGAGGCGTGGGGGATGGCCCGCTGGAGGCGATGTGCGCGATCGATGGGAATCCAAGCATCAGCCGTCCCCCACACGATGTGCACCGGCTCGTCGATCTCACCGTAGCGCGGCTCGATGTCGTCGGTGAAGCGTTCGGATGCCTGCGCGATCTGCCGTACGAACGCAGCCTGTCCCGCCTCACTCGTCCACGGCTCGACGAGCATCGCGAGGTCGTCGTCCCGCAACCCCCGAGCACTCGCACCACGGATGTAGGTCTCGACCATGCCGCGATGGATGGCGGGAGGGATCTGCTCGAAGACCTCTGCGTGCTCGCGCACAAGACGGAAGAACGGCGACCCCCACGGCGCGAGGGCGACGACATCCACAAGCGCAAGGGCGGCGTAGCGCGCGCCGTGGCACAGCCGGGCCCGCAACGCTACCGCGCCGCCGATGTCGTGCGCGATCACGCACGGTCGCTCGAGACCCCAGTGTTCGAGCAGCGCTGCGAACAGCTCGGCCTGCACGCCGATGTCGACCGCATGGTCATGATGCATCGATGACTGTCCGTATCCGGGCATGTCCCAGAGGTAGACGGTGTGGGTTCGCGCCAGCACGCGTGCGATCGGACGCCAGAGCTCTGACGACCACGGCGTGCCATGGAGAAGAACGAGCGGAGGCCCGTCGCCGAGCCGATCCCAGGCGACACTGCGGCCGCGCCAGTCGAAGGAGTGCGACAGAGGAGTCATCGTGCATCCACCGTTGCAGCGGCATACGACATCCCGCGGAGCCACTTCGGTCGCGCCGAAACGCGAGCGCCCCGCATCCACACCCGCAATAGCGCGCGACCGAACGAAACCCGATTCGCGCTAGGCCTCGCCGCGCAAGACATCGCCCGCATGGATGCCGATGGCAACCCAGTCCGCGAGCTCGGCGTCGTCGGCTAACCGCTCGGCAGGAACCCGGAGCCAGGCGTCGCCCATGACCCGGCCGTTGCCCATCGTGGCGGGGATCGCACCGCGCGCCAGGCGCTCGTCTCGCTTCACCGGGTCGGTCCGCACCAACGCGCTGCCGCCGCGCTCCGCGACGATCGCGAGCGCCTCACGCACCATGAATCCGACGCCCCCGAACATGCGCATCTCGCGGACGTCGACATCCGTGATCATCCCGCGGATCCGCGCCGCCAGCTGCTCCCGCTCGTCGGATGCCGACATCCTGCCCCCTCCGGCCTCGCACCGCCTTGGCGCGAGCGTACTCCGCCCGAAACACCGACCCGCTAACGTTCGTTCATGATCCCGATCGAGAACCTGGTGGCGTTCATGCTCACGTCGTTGGTGATCATCGTGATCCCCGGCCCCAGCGTGTTGTTCGTCATCGGCCGCGCGATTGCGCTCGGCCGCCGCGCGGGCGTGCTGAGCGTCGTCGGCAATGCACTCGGCACGGTCCCCGCGCTCATCGCCGTCGCGTTCGGTGTTGGGGCGATCGTCGCTTCCTCGGTCGTGGCGTTCACCGTGATCAAGATCGCCGGCGCTCTCTACCTCGTCTACCTCGGCATCCAGGCAATCCGCCATCGGCACGCGCACATCCCCGGCATCCAGCAGCGGCCGACCCGGGCCCGCCGCCTTCTCGCCGAAGGGTTCATCGTCGGACTCACCAACCCGAAGACGATTGCGTTCTTCGTCGCGGTGCTCCCGCAGTTCGTCGATCCGACGGCGGGCCCGGTCTGGATGCAGCTCCTGCTGCTCGGTCTCGTCTTCGAGGCGCTGGCGCTGGCATCCGACAGCATCTGGGCCCTTGCCGCGGGCACCGCACGCGCATGGTTCGCTCGCTCACCCCGACGCATCTCGACCCTGTCGGCCACCGGCGGCGTCATGATGATCGGCCTCGGCGGCGCGCTCGCCCTCACCGGTTCGAAGTCCTGACACACGTTCGGTCGCGCCGTAGTGCGGGTAGCGGCGCCCCAGACCCGCGCGAAGACGCGACCGAAGAAGCTCGGCTCTACGGTCGGTCGCGCCGTGGTGCGGGTTGCGGCGGCCTAGGCCCGCGCGAAGGCGCGACCGAAGAAGCCTGACGCGCGCTCGGTCGAGTCAGTCGGCCGCCCGAAGTCCGAGGTCGTCGCAGGTCACACCCGCGGTCTCGGGAAACACCGCTAGCGTGTCATCCCGCTGTACGCAGACGAACAGGTCTGGCACCGGGTAGGTCTGCCCGTCGTTCGGTGGGGGCCCGTCGAGCCCGGCACCGATGAGGCCGATGCTCCAGACGGATGCGCAGAGGTCGATCGCCCGAGAGACCCGATCTTCCCCCGCAGCCGAGGGGTCGCCCACCTGTTGCACGACGCTGTCGAGGGATGCCGCCTCGAAGCAGGATGCCGAGTTCTGACGCAACTCCGTTGAAGCCAGGGCGAGCAGCGTCCCCGCGGTGGTCGCGGCAACGAGCACACCGGCTCCCACGAAGACGCCGACCTTCTTGCGGACGCGGGACCGCACACGAAGACGCTGGACGTCGTGCATGAGCACTGTCCGCATCCGGTCGAAGTCCGGCCCCGTTGCCGTCATCGCCCCCTCCGATCCCCCACAGAGTCCGACACCCGCCGTACGGCCTGTCGATAGCTGAGCCCGTCGACGGCGCAGAGCCGAAATACCTCCCGATCGGGCCAGCTCAGCGTCGCGACGATCCGCTGAACTTCCCGCCATCCATCCGACCCCCGAGAATCGGCGAGCTCACCCGCGCGATCTAGCGTGTCGACGGCGGCGCGGTGTCTCCGGCTAGACCGGTCAGGGTGCGCGAGTTCCCTGGCACGAGTATCGGCTGTCACCACCAGCCATGGCAAGCATGAGGCGCCGACGAACGTGATCCGCCGGCTCTTGCGCCAGAGCGTCAAGAACGCGTCGTGGGTCACCTCCTCGGCGTCGGGCTGTGCCGCAACGAGGTCGGTGACGACGCCGTGCACCACGCGCACATGCCGTTCGTGCAGCGCACTCAGCGCTGAATCGTCGCCGGCTCGCAGCCGGTCGAGGAGGGCGGTGTCGTCACGGGGGTAGTCGCCCGACCAGCGTCCCCACGCACTGGGGAAGGCCTGTGCGGAATCGACCACTCGAGGCTCCTTCCGACGATGCGCACCGATCAAACGCGTCCTATTCTCCCCCGCGGCGGGTTCCCATTCGCTGGTGGTGCGGGAGAGGTCCGGCCTTACCAGCAAAAAGCGCTCTGGTGCGCCGACCGCAATTCCTGGGAACCTGGCTCCATCATCCGTCGCACCCGAGAAAGAGCCACCGACATGAGAAAGTCACTTGGCGCCGTCGCCACCGCCCTGTTCGTGTTAGGCAGCGTAGCCCTCACCGCATCTGCCGCCAGCGCCGGCACCCCCGACCGCACCCAGAGCTGCTGGCAAGAGCTCGACACCGGACGATCGCTGTGTGTCGCGGCATCCGCCGACCTCGCGAATGCCGTCTACGACGCCTACGGCATCGCGATCTCGACTCCCGACGGCGCGGTGGGATCGGACGTCAAGCGGCAGGCCACGCGCGATGCCCGCGCGGGGGTCGTCGCTCTCGCGAGCACCGTCATCGGGATCTTCTACGAGAACTCCGGCTACGACGGTGCCTCGTACGTCGCCAGCGTCAGCCAAACGGATGCTACGGGTACTCACACGGCTACACGAACCTCGGCTCGATCGGCTGGGACAACCGGATCTCATCGTTCCGGTCGTACTCAAACTGCCGGACAGCCATCTTCGCGAACACGAACTACGGCGGATCGTCCTGCGGCTACTACACGAACTCGTCGTATGTCGGAAGCGCCATGAACGACCAGGCCTCGTCTATCCGCTGGGCTGCCTAAGGTTCCAGAGCGGCATCCAGCGCCCGGAAGGCAGCGCGGAAGTCCGCCCGCAACCGCGCCTTCTGAGCGTCGTCGCAGAAGGCCGCATCGATGCCGTTGAGGGCGATCTGCTTGGCTTCGTCTGCCGTCACCCCCATGAGGCGGAGCCCCTCGGTGTACTCCCGGCCGATGTCGGTGCGAAAGAACATCGCGTCGTCGGTCGAGACGTTCACCGCGAGCCCCGCATCGATCATGCGACGGATGCGGTGATCGGTGTCGATCGTCCACCCCGAGCAGATCGTCGTCGACAGCGGCGTCGCAGCGAACCCGATACCGCGGTCGCGGGCCAGCGCGACGATCTCCGGGTCGTCCACAATGCGATACCCATGGTCGAGCCGGTCGCAGCCCAGTTCTTCGATGGCGACGCGGACGGCATCCGGGGTCGCATGGTCGGTCTCACCGACGTGCGCCGTCAACAGAAAGCCGTGCTCGCGAGCCAGTTCGTAAGCCTCGACGAACCGTCCCGGATCTTCCGTGTTCTCGGGGGTCAGATCGTCCTGACCGAGCCCCACCACCTCGGGGCGCGGATGCGCGATCATCTCGCGCACGAGATCGACGGCGGATGCCGCGTCAGCCCGCCGGTTGATCGCCACGACGACCCGGAATCCGACGCCGAAGTCCTTCTCGGCCCGTGCCAGCCCCGCGATGATCGGGTCAATCACGTCGGTGTATGACAGGCCGCGCTCGGCGAAGTATTGCGGATTGACGTAGTACTCGCGGTACCGCAGATTCCCGTCGGCGACGGCGGAAGCGACCCCGTCGTACGCAACGCGTTCGAAGTCCTCGGGGTCGCGCAGCACATCATGCGCGAAACGGAATGCGACCAGAAAGTCGACCAGGTGAGCGAAGTCGAACAGCTCGTCAGGGTCGGTGGTCGGCAGCTCGACTCCGTGCTTGGCTGCCAGTTCGATGAACAGTTCGGCGCTCATCGTCGACGCGAAGTGGCAGTGCAACTCGGTCTTGGGCAGCAGGCGCAGATAGTCGGCGTACGAGATCACGCGGTCACCTGTCCGGAAGCGCGAGGCGGGGATCGCCCCGGAACCTGTTTCACGACGAGCAGTCGATACGGCTTCCCGTCGGCCGACCACCACCGGTGGGTGGTGCCGCCGGTGTAGTAGACCGATGCCCCCGGCTCGAGATCGCACGTCTGATCGCCGAGTTCGATGCGCACCTGGCCTTCGATCACATACAGAAACTCGTCTTCGGCGTGGACGAATCGCTCACCCGGCTCGAGGCTGTCTGCCACGACCTCCATCGGGTGGAACGTGCGCGCGCGCTGCGCCAGCATCCGTGCCGTTCCCGAGGCGAAACCGTCGGGGATCTCCCCCTCGCCGGGGCGGCTGACCTCGACGAATGATCCGGACTCCTCCGGTGCGTCAGCGGCGGCGATGAGCTCGATGGGACTGGTCTCGAGCGCGATCGCGATACGGCGCAGGGACCCCAGGCTCGGCTGCGCGAGCCCGCGCTCGAGCTGGCTGAGGAACGGATGCGAGAGCTCAGTGCGCTCGGCCAGTTGCACGAGGGTCAGCCCGCGGGTCTTGCGCAGCATCCGGATGTGGCTTCCCAGGCGAGCGCCTGCGGCACGCTCGTCGAGACCGTCGGGCACGCTCATGCGGCCGAGCGTACCCCGGCCGCGATCGCGTACTCGTCCACCAGCTCGAGGTAGGCGGCTCGGCGCGCGGGGGTGAGCCACGAGGCGTGGAACGAGTTGCGGGCAAGCTCGACCAGATCGGATGCCGAGAGCCCCGCCTGCTCGGCGAGCGCCACGTAGTTGTCACCGACGTAACCGCCGAAGTAGGCCGGGTCGTCGGAGTTGATGGTCACGCGGACGCCTGCGCGCAGCAGCGAGACGATCTCGTCGGATTTCATCTGCTCGGTGACGAAAGAGTTGGACACCGGGCAGCAGGTCAGCCCGATCCCGCGTTCGACCACGAGAGCGACGAGGTCGGGATCTTCGACGATGTTGGTGCCGTGGTCGATCCGGTCGACGCCGAACTCGAGCGCCTGACGGATGTGGTCGATAGACCCGGGCTGGTCGATGTCGCAGTGCATCGTGACCAGGAACCCCTCAGCGCGCGCCCTCTCAAAGACCGCGGCGAACTTCGCGGGCGGGTTGTCGCGCTCATCGGAGTCAAGGCCCACGCCGACGATCCAGTGACGGTACGGCAGTGCCTCGAGCAGCGTCGACATCGCGTGCTCGGCCGAGAGGTCCCGCAGGAAGCACAGGATCAGCTCGGCCGAGATCCCGAGCTCGGCCTGAGCCCGCACGACCGCGCGGCGATAGCCGCCGATCACGGTCGCGAACGGGATGCCGCGACCGGTGTGCGCCTGCGGATCGAAGAACAGCTCGGCGTGCACGACGCCCTGCTCCTTCGCCCGAAGCAGGTACGCCCAGGCAAGGTCATGGAAGTCATCCGCGGTCTGGAGCACACCCATCGCCGGGTAGTAGACCGCCAGAAAGCTCGTCAGGTCAGTGAAGTCATAGGCAGCCTTCACCGCTGCGACATCGCTGTAGGGCAGGGTCAGCCCGTTGCGCTGCGCGAGCGCGAACATCATGTCGGGCTCGAGTGTGCCCTCCAGGTGCAGGTGCAGCTCGGCCTTGGGAAGCCCGCGGGCAAAGCTCGCCAGCTCAGACGGTGCCATGGTGCGCTCAAACGCCCTTCTGCGGATGCATCGCCATGCGGGCCAGCACGACATCTTCGACGATCTGGATGAGGTTGTAGAGCACCAGGGATGCGCCGGTGACGGCCACGACCGATGCCCACAGTGCCGCGAATTGCGCCTGCGGGACGAATCCGCCGATCGAGCCACCGATTCCGCCGCCGACCGCGAGCCATTCTGCGAGCAGGGCTCCGGTGATGGCACCGGGAACCGAGATGCGCACCGCGGCGAAGAAGGCGGGAAGTGAGGAGGGGAACGCCACCTTGCGAAGCTTCGTCAACGCTCCGCCGCCGTAGACATCCACGAGGTCGTTCATCATCGGCGGCGCGGACTTGAGTCCGAACGAAATGTTCACGAGAGCCGGGAAGAGAACGACGATGCCACCGATGACGGCTACCGTCCAGAAGTCGCGACCGAAGATCAGGATGATGACCGGAGCCATCGCGATCAGCGGCACCGAACGCAGGAGCATCGCCACCGGCATGAGGGCGTGTTCGATGCCCTTGTTCAGCTCGAACGCGAGGGCGGCAAGGAGAGCGACGACGAGGCCTGCGACGAAGCCGATCGCGGCGTCGCCCAGCGTGACCATGAGGTTCCCCAGCAACATCGTGCGGTTGGCCTCGGCAGCCGGAACGGTGAACAGCCAGTTCCAGACGTCGATAGGCCCCTTGGCGATCAGGGGCGAGAGCTGAAGCGCCCACAGCAGGCCCACCCAGATCACCAGAACGGCGACGATGGTGAGCACGAGGGTGAGCGTCGACCAGCCGAGCGCACGCAGTACGGCGCGGGTGGATTGGGTGCGCAGCTTGGCGGTGAGCTTCGCTGTTTCCGCCTGGATGTCGGTGGCTCCGGTGAGCGTGATCTGCGCCATCGTCAACGTCCCTTCGACCAGGGGGCGATCGCCTTGGCGATCCACCCGACGAGCGCGAAACCGAGAAGCGCGACGCCCCCGCTCAGAAGCGCCAGCGCCCATACCTGTGGCCCGTTCGACGCCTGCTGCGCGAGGATCATCGCAAGCCCCACCCCGACCTCGATCTTGCCGAAGAACTCACCGAGGACGGCACCGAGGAAGGCAGCGGGAACAGCGATCTGCAGCGCGCTGAGCGTCGCGGGAAGGGCCGCGATCAGCCGCACCTTGATGAGCTGTGTGAACTTCGATCCGCCGTAGACCGTGACCAGGTCAAGGCTCGACTTGTCAGCTGATTTGAGGCCGAGAAGCGCGCCGACGACCGTCGTGAAGAACACCGACAGCGCGGCCAGCACGATAGCTGTGCCACTGGGCTCACCGACCTTGGGAGGGGTGATGACGATGACCGCGAGCATGCCGATGGCAACGATCGGGATGCAGTACGTGAGGATCGCGAGCTGCATGGCGACCCCCTCCAGGCGCGGTGCGAGGAGCACGAACCCCGAAAGCAGAAGCGCCAGGCCGTTCCCCCACAGGTAGCCGATACCGGCCTCAGCGAGAGTGACGGCGAAGTTGTTGATGTAGTACTGCGGGCCCGTCTCGACCATGATCTGAACGACCTGGAACGGGGTGGGAATCGCGCTGGCACCCGAGGGACCGACATTGGAGAACACGGTGGCAGCGAGGATCCACCACAGCAGGATGATGCCGATACCGCCGATGACACCGATCAGCCACGGCGGGAGACGGAAGTCTTCCCACTCGATCGCGCGACCGCGCGTGGGGCTCTCAGTGGTCATCCGCCGCTGCTCCTCCGACACCGAACAGCAGCTCGGATGCCTGGTCGACGTAGGCGTGGAATTCGGGGGTGCGCATCATCTCGGGGGTACGGGGGCGCGGGAGGTCGATCGTCATGACCTCCTTGATCCGGCCCGGGCGCGGGCTCATGACTGCCACCTGGTCAGAGAGGAAGATCGCCTCCGAGATGCCGTGCGTCACCAGCAGTGTCGTCGCGGGCTTCTCAGTCCAGATGCGCAGGAGCTCGAGGTTGAGCTTCTGGCGCGTCATGTCGTCCAGCGCGCCGAAGGGCTCGTCGAAGAGCAGCACCTCGGGCTTCATGATCAGCGATCGCGCGATGGACACACGCTGCCGCATGCCACCCGACAACTGCGCAGGCTTGGCTTTCTCGAAGCCCTTGAGTCCCACGAGGGCGATCATCTCGTCGACATACGCCTTGTCGACCGACGCGCCAGCGATCTCGAAGGGGAGACGGATGTTGGAGACCACGCTGCGCCAGGGAAGCAGTGCCGAGTCCTGGAAGGCGATGCCGAGCTTGTTCTCTTTGCGCAACTCTTTCGGGCTCTTCCCGTCCACGCGGGTCGTGCCGCTGGTGGGCTGCTCGAGACCGGCGAGGATGCGCAGGATCGTCGACTTTCCGCATCCTGAGGGTCCGAGGAGGGACAGGAAGGTGCCCTGCTCGGTGTGTAGGTTGGCGTCTTGGAGCGCCGTGACGGTCTTTCTTCCGGTGGTGAAGACCTTGTTCAGTCCGGAGATCTGCAGGCCGGTGCCCAGGGACTCGCCCTGGGCACCGGTCGTTGCAGAGCCCGTCGTGAGTACTGAACCGGATGCGGTGGGTTCGGTCACGATGGATTCTCCTTGCGTGTTTCTGATCAGCCCGCGTAGGCGACCAGGTCGGGGTTCTCGGCGTAGACCTCTTCGAGCAGCGACAGGTCGAACAGGTCGGCTGCGGTGAGGGTGATACCGGCACCGGCGAGGCTCGCGATGGTCGCTTCCTGCAGTTCCGGAGTGATCCAGAAGAGGCCGAACTCCTCGGTGTCAGCCGAGACGACGAGCTCCTCGGACTGAGCGATGGACCCAGCGATCGAGTTCTCGGGGATCAGGTCGAGGTCTGCTCCGTAGATCTCGTATGCCAGGCGAGCGCCCTCTTCGGGGTCGTTGACCGCATCGGTCCAGCCCTTGATCTCAGCGACCAGGTACGCCTTGAGCTTCTCGCGGTCGTTGGCGATCATGTCGTCAGTCGTCGTAATGGTCTCGGCAACGAACGGCAGACCGTTGTCGGCGAACGGCAGGTTGGCGACCTCGAAGCCGGCTGCGGCGACGGTGATCGACTCGTTGGTCAGGTACGCCATGAAGCCATCGACCTCGCCGTTGGTCAGCGGTGCCGGGTCGTACTGCACGGGCACGATCTCGAGTTCGGACTCGTCGATGCCGTTGGCGGCGAGCAGAGCCTTGAACAGCGCGGTGTTGGAGTCCTGAACACCGATCTTCTTGCCCTTGAGGTCTTCGGGCGTGGTGATGTTGCCGCCGTCAGCCAGCGAGAGGATCGTGAACGGGTTCTTCTGGTAGACCGCGCCGATGATCTTCAGCGGGGCGCCCTCGGCTGCCACGACTGAGCCGATCGAGACCGCGTCCGAGAAGGCGATGTCAGCCGTGCCCGAGATGAGCTCGGCGGCACCAGTCGTCGGACCAGGCGTGAGGGTGACCTCGTCGAACCCGGCCTCGGTGTAGTAGCCGTTCTCCATGGCGAAGAAGTCGCCGGCGAACTCTTCATTCTTGATCCAGCTGAGCTGAACGGCAAGCGTGCCGAAGCCCTCCGCAGCGTCGCCGCTGGTGGACTCAGCCGGGGTGGACTCGCCACCGCTGGCGCAGGCGCTCAGGGCGAGCGCCGACACGGCGACGGCTGCGACGGCCATGGCTGACCGGCGCACGATTCGAGAGGAAAGAGATGTCATGTTTGCTGCGTCTCCTGATCGCGGGTGAATGGGACACTCGGTGACGCGCGACTGCGGGACTCGTCGGGTCGTCGAGTCCGACGCTATGAGATGTAGATTTCATGAACACTCGCCGGACTGTTTCGTCTGCGTTACCGAATGTCGGATGCGACGAGCGTCGGATCCCGCAAAGCGGGCGGCGCGGTCAGCGCGGAACGCCGGCGCCGGGGGCACAGGAGATGCCCTCTTCTGCGCCCGGCTGCACCGTCAGCTCGCGAGGGGTCGACACTGCGGGATGCACCGGACCGGTCGTGTCTCGCAGAGCACCGCCGCGTCCCCCCGACCGCACCATGACGATCTCGGCCAGGATCGACAGCGCGGTCTCCTCAGGGGTGCGACCCCCGAGTGCCAGGCCGATCGGCGAGCGGAGTCGCTGGGTTTCGGCATCCGTCAGCCCCGCGTCGGCGAGTCGGCGAGCTCGGTCGTCGTGCGTGCGCCTGCTGCCCATCGCACCCACATACCCAGCCGGGCTGCGCAGCGCGACAGCGAGCGCGGGGACGTCGAACCGAGGATCATGCGTGAGCACGCAGATCGCGGTGCGCGCATCGATCGGCGTGCGCGCGAGGTAGTCGTGCGGCCATTCGTGCACGACCTCGTGGGCGTCGGGGAAACGCGCGGGCGAAGCGAAGGCCTCCCGCGGGTCGCAGACCGTGACCTCGAATCCGGATGCCGCCCCGAGCCTGCTCAGAGCGACCGAGAACTCGACGGCACCGATGATGATCAGGCGCGGCGCGTGGGGAAACGGCAGGCCGAGCACCTCCATCGCGTCGACGTCGGTTCCGTAGCGCAGCGTGAGCGCGTGGGCATCGGTGCGGAGGCGCTCGAGGTCAGCGGTGAGTGCGGAGCGGATGCCGTCATCGGCCGTCGCGGGGACGTCGGTCTCGGCATCCGCGCCGTCTCGAGCGAGGACGAGGGTGCCGCGGCTGCGCCCGGCAGTGACGACGCCGAGCGCGCACGGTTCGCGACGAAGGATCGCGGCGCGGAGGTCGGCGATCGCTGCCGCGGCCGACGTGCCGCGGAGGACAGGGAGGACGAGCACGTCGATGACGCCGCCGCAGCTAAGGCCCGCCTCGAACGCGGTCTCATCGGAGATGCCGTAGCGAACGCGGGTCGATTCGCCGGACTCGATCGCCTGGAGGCACAGATCGTGCACGTCACCGTCGACGCAGCCGGCCGAAACGTTGCCGAAGACGACGCCGTCGGCATCCACGATCATCGCCGCGCCGAGTTCGCGCGGCGAGCTCGCCTGCGCCGAGACGAGCACCGCGAGCGCGAACTGACGCTCCTCGGCGACCCAGGCCGCGGCCGGATCAAGAATCTCTCGCATGCTCACCTCCCGGACTCCTGCCTATCATCCGGGTGTTTCTTCGAGATTGCGACAGCCGTCTCGAGCAGAACGCCGGCCCGGACGTCGGTGGCGGGGCGTAGCCTCGGGACGTGAACCGCACCGTGCTGACCGAGCGCCTGCGCGGGCTGGATGATCAGCTCGCGCGGCTGGACGCTGACGCCGCATCGCTGCGCGCCGACCGCGCTGCCGCGACTGCCGATGACGAGCACGACCCCGAAGGCTCGACGCTCTCGGGCGAGTGGCAGCGGGTCGAGGCGCTTCGGGATGCGGCCCTGCGCGACCACGCGGCGGTGGTCGATGCGCTGGCGCGCGTGGACGCGGGCACCTATGGCATCTGCGTCAGGTGCGGGCAGCCGATTCCGGCGGCGCGGCTCGAGGTCAGGCCGACGGCGACGATGTGCGTCCCCTGTGCGTCGGCCCAGCGCGCGTGACTCAGCGCGGGTGGCCGAACTGCGCTGCGCGCGCCGGCAGGTCGGTGTGCACGCGGGCTGACGCCTCGGCAGCCAGGGGGTTGGTCGAGACGCCGTTCTCGCTCGCGAGCACCCCGCCGACATAGACCTGCTTCAGGTTGCGCAGGCTCATCGACAGCACGTAGGTGCGCACCGGGTGCCAGAGCGGTCCGACATCCGGCACCCGTGGGTCGACGACGACGAAGTCGGCGAACTTGCCGACCTCGAGACTGCCGACCCGGTCGGCGACGCCCAAGATCTCGGCGCCACCGAGGGTGTGCAGGCGCAGCACCGTCTCGGGCGTCATCGACAGCGGGTCCTTGGTGCGGGCGCGCTGCATGAAGATCCCCGCACGCATGTTGCCCCACGGATCGGCGAGGTCGGTGCAGGCCTGGTCGTCGAGGCCCATCCCGACACGGATGCCGAGCTCGAGCATCTCGGGAACGAGCGCGACGCCCGACGCGAGGCGTCCGTTGGACGCCGGCTGCCACGACATCGACGCGCCGCCCTCGGCGGTGGCCCGGATGATCTCGGGAGTCGTCTGGATGAAGTGGCCGAACATCATGTCGGGGCCGAGCGCTCCGGCATCCCGATACATCGCGAACTTGGCCTGCTGCACCGGAACCGCTTCGGGAGACTCGAGGAAGTGGGCCTGGTTGGTCACGCCGAACCGGCGCATCGCTTCGACCTCGAGCTCGGCGGCCTCGGGGCGCGGCGACCACTGCACCTGGCCCATGATCGAGGCGCCGAGCGCGAGCGCGGGGTCCATGGCGCGGGTGTGCGCTACCTCCGCGGCGAAGCGGTCGAAGATCTCGTCATCGGTGCCGGTGGAGACATCCATGCCGATCGCGTCGACGAACCGGAGGCCGGCGTCGCGGCATCCGTCGGCCTGACGCGTGTGGTACTCGACGGGCCGCAGCGGTGCGTTGCCGCCGAGGCGCTTGCCGTCGACCATCGACTCCCACGCCTGCAGCGGATCGGTGAAGTTGTAGGCGGTCGTGACGCCGTTCGCGAGGAAGTCGAGCGACCCGTGCAGGGTCGACCAGTACATGTCGTCGGGGCTGAGGTTCGCGGTGAACCCGAGCATCGAGTCGCACCAGCCGTAGAGGGTCTCGTTCGCGCCGAGCCCGCGCAGACCGCTCGTGAACAGGTGGCTGTGGCTGGAGATGAACCCGGGCGCAACGAACGCGCCGGCGACGTCGAGGGTCTCGTCGGCGGTCGTGCCCGCGGGAGGCTGACCTGCTCCGGTCGCGGCGATGATGCCGTCTTCGACCAGCATCCAGCCCTCATCGAGGTAGCCGAGGTCGTCGGCGCCGGCGGCGACCGTAATAAGACGAGCGTTGATAACGAGCAGGGATGCCATAAGTTCTCCGGTGGTGCGAGGGTCTCGCAACGCTACCGCTCCCATGTTTCGCTGCTGCTACGCCAGGGGCTCCCGCGCGCTTTGGACCTCGATCCGCCAGCCCTCTCTGTTCAGTCGCGTCATATTGCGGGTGCTGTGTGCCAAGTCCGACCTCACGGCGCGACCGAACCGGACAGGGTCGCACCTTCTCGTGAGTGCAGCTCAGTTCAGTCGCGCCTTGTTGCGAGTGCCCTTCCCCAGAACCCGCAATATGGCGCGACCGAACGAAAGGTGACCCGTCCAAACCCCGCGAGCATCGTGACGGATGTCTCGGCCGGCCGCTTCTCCCCCGCTGGCGCCGACGGGCAGTTGTCCCCGGTTCTGTCCCAGCGTCCGCTCGGCAAGCGCCGCGCGTTCACGGTGGAGGAGTGCAGCCCCGAGAGCTTCCCGCAGACCTCGGACGAACGTTCTCCGTCCAGCGCGCCCGCGAACGTGGTGTGACGTCGTCTCGGCTTCGGGCATCCGACCTTGAGATGCCGTTCCGCGCGGTTCGGCGGCAGCGCCTCGAGCCCCCCGCCGACAGCCCCGACCGTGGCGAGTCGCTTCTGCTCGAGTCGCTGGACGCCTACGCGCAGCGGATGACCGAGCACGAGTTCTTCAGTCATATCTCCGCCGCGGTCGCCTGGGGCGTGCCGCTTCCGCGACGGATGCTGCGCGCGGGAGTTCTTGACGTCTCAGTGATCTGGCCGCGTCGCGCACCGGCCGGACGAGGCGTGCGCGGGCACGCACTGCGACCGTGGATGTGCGAGCTGGTGCAGCATCCGGTGCTGGGAGTCGCCGTGTCATCACCGGCGTCGACCTGGGCGATGCTGTCTTCCCACTACCAGTGGGTCGATGATGCCGTCGTCGCGGCGGACGCGATCATTCGCGAGCAGATGCATCCGGACGATCCGCCGCCGCTTGCCGGGCTCGCTGAACTCGAGGCCGCCGCTGACGCTGGTCGACGGATCGGCGGCGATGTTCTTCGCAACGCCTTGCCCCTGGCTCACCCCCGATCGCGGTCGCGTCCGGAGACCCTGATGCGTCTTCTGCTCGGTCGGGCTGGCCTCGGTGGGTTCTTGCCGAACTTCGATGTATTGGACGGAGGTGTGTGGATCGCGCAGGTCGACTTCGCGCTTCCCCGCATCCGGCTTGCGCTGGAGTACGAGGGCGAGCACCACCTCACCGACCCCGTGCAGTGGGCAAAGGACATTGCGCGGATGGAGCGCTTGATCGAACTCGGCTGGCGCGTCATGCGAGTGACACAGTCAGACCTGTTCGGACCACCCGAGCTTCTCGTGGCCCGCATCCGTCGCGCCATCGACGCTGCCCGATGACTGGTCTACTCAATCGCGCTTCTTCGGTCGCGCCCAAATGCAGATGACACCGGAGCTACCCACAACAAGGCGCGACCGAACTGTGGGGCAACCACCCCAACGACCTCGCCACGAAATTCAGTCGCGCCGAAGTGCGAGGTTGCACCGACGGGACCCACAACAAGGCGCGACCGAACGAAGAGTCTGCCCAGGTCTCGTGCGGCGAGGAGAAACAAGAAGCGTGGTGACCTTCGCTTCAGTCGCGCCGAAATGCGGGTGCACGCTCACGGGACCCGCACGAAGGCGCGACCGAAAATGCTGGCCCAGCTTCAGTCGCGCCGAAATGCGGGGTGACACCCGACAGACCCGCAACGAGGCGCGACCGAACCAGGGGACACCACCCCAACGACCGCCCGACGAAGTTCAGTCGCGCCGATGTGCGGGTGCATGCTCATGGGACCCACAACAAGGCGCGACCGAACGTAATGCTCCGCACGTCAGAGACGGTCGGCTGCCAGCTGGAGCACGGATTCGGTGAGGGCACGGATGCCGAGGGCAACGTCTGCGGCCGAAACCGCTTCGTCGGGGTGGTGACTCACGCCGTCGGGGTTCCGCAGGAACAGCATCCCGACATCCGTGATCGAGCCGATCGCCATGGCGTCGTGGCCTGCGCGACTGAAGATGACAGGCGGCTCGTCGCTGCGGCGCTCCACGGCGTGGACGATGCCCTCACGCACGACGTCCTGCAGCAGCAGACCGCACCGGACCGCCGGGGCGTTGTGCACCTCCCGCGCCTGCCAACGCAATCCCCGGCGGCCCATGATGTCATCGAGCTCGCGGCTGATCTCGTCCCAGACCCGGTCTCGTTCGCCGTCGAGCTCGCCGCGCAGGTCGACGCTCAGGTGAGCCTCGCCGGGGACGACGTTGACTGCGCCGGGGAACGCCTCGAGCTGGCCGACGGTGCCGATGATGTGGTGCTCGCTGCGGCAGATGCGTTCCACAGCGAGGGCCGCCTCGCTCGCGCCGAGCAGCGCATCCCGGCGCATGTCGTAGGGAGTGCCGCCGGCGTGGCGGGCTTCGCCCTCGACCGTGAGCTGGAAGCGGCGGGCGCTGGCGATCGAGGACACGACGGCGAGCGGCTCGCCGGCGCGATCGAGCTCGGGACCCTGCTCAATGTGCGCTTCGAGGTAGGCGACGAGATGGTCGGGTCGCCGCGCGGCTTCGCCGATCCGTCCCGGGTCGAGTCCGAACTCGAGGAACGCCTGCCGCAGCGTCACGCCGTCCTCATCGGCCAGCGTCCACCAGGCGTCATTCCACGTTCCCGCAACCGCCGAGGACCCCAGGAGGGCCTTGCCGAAGCGCGTCCCCTCTTCGTCCGAGAAAGCCGCGACCTCGACCGCGAACGGCAGCGGCACCCTCGACACGCCCTCACTCTCCTGGCGCAGGAGCCGAACGACTTCGAGGGCCATGAGCACGCCGATGATGCCGTCGAAACGCCCCGCATCCTTGACGGTGTCCAGGTGCGAACCGATCATGAGCGCCGGCGCCGCGGGGTCAGGATCGGCGCTGCGCTCGATGCGTCCGAGCTGGTTTCCCGCGGCGTCCTGCCAGGTTCGCAGGCCCACCTCACGCATCCATTCGGCCGCGAGCCGATTGACCCGGGCGTGCTCGGGTGAGAGATACACACGCTCGATCGCCCCCGACTGAGCGCTCACCCGCGCGAGTTCGTCGCAGCGGGCCATCACCCGACGGGCGGCGGCCGCGATGCGGTCGGGGGATGCTTCGAGCAAAGGCATGGGTCAGCCGACCGCCAGAGCGTCGGATGCGGCATCCGCACCGGCACCGGCAGGCACTGCCGCGCCGAATCGGCGGAGCACTGCCTCGAGCGCGACGAGGGTCTGCAGCACGGCATCCGGACGCGCGTTGTAGCCCATCGTGCCGATCCGCCAGACCTTGCCGTGCAGCGGCCCGAACGAAGTGCCGATCTCGATCCCGAAGTCCTCGAGCATCGCGGCGCGAGCGGCATCGCCCGGCACGCCCTCGGGGATGTAGACCGCGACGATGTTGCTCATCTTGTGCGACACGTCGCCGAAGACGCGCAGTCCCATCGCCTCGACACCGGCGAGCATCGCCGCCCCCACCCGGCGGTGGCGCGCGATGACGGCATCCCGGCCCTCGAGCAGCAGCAGGCGCGCGCACTCGCGAGCGGCGTAGAGCATCGAGGTCGCCTCGGTGTGGTGGTTCAGGCGCCGCGGACCCCAGTAGTCCAAGATCATGCCGAGATCGAAGTAGTTGGAGCGCACGAAATCGGGCGACGAGGGGTCGCCGGGTTCCCGGATGCCGGCCTCGATCTTCTTGCGCGAGGAGATCACGTCGACGGCGCGGTCGCTGAGGGTGATCGGCGCGGAGCCCGATGGTCCACCCAGGCACTTCTGCAGCCCCGCGGTCGCGGCATCCAACCCCCAGGAGTCGGCCTCGAACGGATTGCCGCCGAGCGACGCCGTCGCGTCGGAGTAGAACAGCACGCCGTGGCGGGCGCAGATCTCGCCGATCTCGTCGAGGGGCTGCAGCATCGTCGTCGACGTGTCGCCCTGCACAAGAGCCAGCAGGGTCGGCTTGACGCGGACGATGGCCTCTTCGATCGCGAAGGGCGTGAACACCTGCCCCCAGACCGTCTCGATCGTGTGCACCTCGGCCATCGCTCGCTCGGCGATCTCGGCCAGCAGATGGCCGAACCGGCCGAAGATCGGCACGAGGACGCGATCGCCGGGACGGATCAGCGAGAGGATCGCGGCCTCGATCCCCGCCCGCGAGGTGCCGTCGATCAGGAGCGTCGCGTCGTTGCCCGTACCCCAGACCCCGCGGTACAGCTCCTGCGTCTCGGTCATGGTCGCGGTCATGAACGGGTCGTACTGCCCGACCAACGGCGCCGACATGGCCCGCAGGACGCCGGGGTAGGCATCGACCGGCCCCGGGCCCATGAGGAGTCGACGGGGCGGGTCGATCGGGCCGGGGATGCTGGATGCAGGTGCGTCGGTCATGTCAGGGGGTCCTTCCCGAGAGATCGGTCGAGACGAGTGCCGCCAGGCGCCTGGCCAGGCGTACGAGCGCAATGTCGGTGCCAGCCCGCGAGACAAGGCACACTCCGACGGGCGCCGCACCCAGGGGCGAGCGCACCGTGAGCAGCGGAATCGAGATGGCGGGAAGACCAGCGACGGCGGCGGGGGTCGTCATCCGCAGGGTGGCCAGGCGGGTGGCGTCGATCTCGCCGGGATCCGCCGTGCGCGACGGCGCCGGTCCCGGAGCGGTGGGCAGCAGCAGCACGGCGTCGCGCACGAGGTGGTGCAGGTTCTCGCGCAGCGGGGCGAGCGCCCCGCGAGCGTCGGCTTCCGCCGCGGGCGAGACCGAGGCCGCAAGCCGGAAGCGCTCGGCAACGGCGGGCCCGACCGCGCCGGGATGCTCGCGCAGCCACTCCCCGTTGTTGCGCCACGCCTCGGCGCCTTGCACCGTCCGGAAGGGCGCAACGTACTCGTCGAGGTCGCCGATCTCGATCCGGCCGAGTCGCGGCGGGTCATCGGATGCCGCGAGCCGAGCCACGAGCGAATCGAAGACCTCGCGGGTCGCCGCGTCGGCGGCATCCACGACCTCATCGGGCACGAGGAAGCGCCACGGCAGGTCATCCCCGGACTCGCCGTAGACACTCTCGGTGGAATCAGACCCGTCGTAGCTCAGGCACCACTCCGCCACACGCTGCAGAGTCGCGCCGTCGCGGGTCAGCCACCCGACGGTGTCGAAGCTCTGCGCGAGGGGCAAAACGCCCTGCCGCGGCACGAGACCGTGGGTCGTGCGGAGCCCCCAGAGGCCCTGGTACGAGGCGGGCACCCGAATCGATCCGGCGGTGTCGGTGGCAAGTCCGACATCCGCTTGACCCAGCGCGACGGCGCTCGCCGCTCCGCTGGATGAGCCACCCGGAAGCGCCCCGGGGAGGGCGGCGTTCGGCGGTGTGCCGTAGTGGGCATTGTCGCCGGCGATCGAGTACGCGAACTCGTCGGTGCGCGCGAGACCCCGCACGGACGCGCCGGCTCGGATCAGGTCGGCAAGCGCAGGCGCCGTGGTCTTCTCTGCCCGCGCCTCGCGCAGGTAGGTGGGGTTTCCGGCGCCGATGCGGAAGCCGGTCAGGGCGAACAGGTCCTTCACCGCCACGGTGAGGCCGGCGAGCGGCCCCTCCCACGCGCCCTGCCAGAGCGGGTCGCCGACGCTACGCCAGATCGACCGGTCGAACGCCGGGGTGCGGGGCGTGACGTGTGCCGCCGTGATCAGCCACTGTCCATCGATGCGCTGCCACACCTGGGTCTGGATGCCGCGTCCGCCGCCGTGGAAGCGTGACTCGGCGACCAGCAGCGCGATGTCAGGCCCGAGCGGCCGGTACTCGAGGCGCTCGATCGTGCGCGGGGCAACGCCGCCGCGGGTGACCCGGAACGCGCTGATGGCGTCGTGGCCGACCAGGAGGCCGGCGCCGTCGGCGCGGATCGTTCCCTCCCCGGGGGCGAATGCGGCATCCAGCGCGTCGAGGTCGTTCGCGAGGATCGCCCGCTCATAGGCGTCGAAAGCCGTGAACAGGTCGGCGGGGATGTCGTCGGGAAAGCCACCCGGCACGGTCACGTCAGTCACGGTCCAGCTTCGCGAAGTCGGCCTCACGAATCCGCGCATGCACACCGCACACGACGTCCACAACCTGCGAGATGTCGAAGTCTGTCGCGGCCGACAGGTATGCATACGCGAGGTGTTCGTCCAGGCCCCAACGAGCCTCGATGAGCTTCACGGCTGCGCGCACGGCGTTGCGCATCGCGACGTTGAGGTCGACATCCATGCCCGTGGGAACGAGGTATTCGTCGGTGCGCACGAGGGGACCGACGATCTCACCGAACTCGGCGAGCGCGACCTCACGCGGGACGACCTCGAACTGCAGCGTCGCGCGAAGGGATGCCTCGAGCGCCGTGAGCGCGACCTCACCGTCACCCTGCGCGAAGTGCGGGTCACCGACGTACGCGAGAGCGCCGGCAACCTGCACCGGCAGGTAGAGCACCGACCCTTCCGTCAGTAGCTTGATGTCGATGTTGCCGCCGTGCGGCCCAGGGGGAACCGAGTGCGGGCGCTCGTCGTCGGAGACCGCGACCCCCATGATCCCGAGGAAGGGTGCAAGCGGGAACTCGATTCGACCCTCGCCGCCCTCGGTCACCGGCAGCACGCCCACGAGGCCCTCGGGCCGCGCCTCGACGGGAGTGAAGACGCTGACGTTGTGCGCGCCGCGCGGCAGTTCGCCGATCAGGGCTCCCTTGCCGTGACGGTTCGAGATCACGCCGTACGGCACGCGGGGTGCGAGGCTGACCACGGTGATCTTGAGGAGGTCTCCGGGTTCGGCATCCGTCACCCGAATGGGTCCGGTCACGACATGCGGGCCATCGGTGTCGGGGTTTCGAGACAGCGCCGAGGCCACCTCGACGGCGTCGTCGAGCACCGCCTCGCGGGGAATGCCGTGACTGCCGAAGTACGCAACCGGGTCGGTGCCGTGATCGTCAAGGATGCCCTCGTGGCTGACCGTGTCGATCGTCACCGTCTCGCCGGATGCGACCTCGAGCACCGCTGTGTCGGTGACGCACGGCAGGCGCCCCCACATCACGGTTTCGGGTGTGGAGCGCAGGTAATGGTCACCGGCGATCTCGCCGATACCGGGCTGGAGGATCGGGAAGGGAAAGCTGGTCATCGGGCTCCTTCGTCCGAAGCGGGATCGGTGGCCAGGATCTCACGCCCGTGACGGCCCGTGATCCCCCGGTTCGCAGTGTACGCCGTCTCCCCGTTGACCCAGGTTGCGCGCACGGAGCCGCGCAGCAGCGCACCGTCCCAGGGCGAGAGCTTGTTGCGGTATTCGAGGTCGGCGGCGCGAACGACGGATGCCGCATCCGGCGCGAACGCAGCCAGGTGCGCGGGAGCACCCTTCCGAATCACGCCGCGGCTGCGGATGCCGGCGATCGCAGCAGGCCCGGTCGTGAACCACGGAATCACGGTCTCGAGCGGGATGCCGCGGCGGGATGCTTCGGTCCAGACCGCCCGGAGCCCGGTTTGCACTCCGGAGATCCCGCCCCACGCGAGGCCGAGGTCACCGTCCTCGCGCTCCTTCAGATCCCGAGTCGCGGGCGAGTGATCGCTGACGACGGCATCGATCGTTCCGTCGAGCAGGCCCTCCCAGAGGAGGTCCTGGTTGTGGCCGTCACGCACGGGCGGGCAGCACTTCACGGTGCCCGATCCGTCGGGAAGGTCCTCGGCACGCAGAGTCAGATAGTGCGGGCAGGTCTCGGCCGTGAGCCGGATGCCGGCAGCCTTGGCCTCACGGATGACATCGAGCGCATGCCCATCGGAGACGTGCACGATGTGGGCGCGCGCGCCGGTGCGGCCGGCGGCAGCGGCGACAGCGGCGATCGCCGACTCTTCGCTGATCGGCGGGCGGCTCGCGAGGAATCGTGCATAGCTGCTGCCGATAGCCGGGTCATCGTGCAGGTGGGCGGGGTCTTCGGCGTGAGCGATGAGCAACCCGTCGAAGGCGGCAAGCTCGGTCAGCGCGGACTCCAAGTCCGCGGCATCCAGGTGCCCGAACTCGTCGATCCCCGAGGGCGAGAGGAAGCACTTCACCCCGACCACCCCAGCCGCGAACAGGGGATGCAGCGACCCGAGGTTCTCGGGCACGGCGCCACCCCAGTACGCGACGTCGACGGCGAGCTTGCCGGCTGTCGCTGCGCGTTTAGCGGCGAGCGCCTCGACGGTCGTGGTGACGGGCAGCGAGTTCAGCGGCATGTCAACCACCGTCGTGATGCCGCCCGCCGCTGCTGCAGCCGTGCCGGTTTCGAACCCCTCCCAGTCGGTGCGTCCCGGTTCGTTCAGGTGCACATGCGAGTCGACGAGTCCCGGGAGAAGCACTTCGTCGTCAGAGAGGACGAGCGCGGCATCCGGGTCGAACGGAGCGATCCCCGCGATGAGGCCGTCACGAACGAGGACTGTCGCGGCCGAGAAGCCGCCGTCAAGGAACACCCGGCGTGACGCGAGGGCGAGGGCCGGGGACGACATGCCGTCACCGTATGATCCGCGCATTTCTCGCATGTTACCTGTACCAACATTTCGGATCACGTCTGCCGCCGTCGCGCGTCTAGCGCGTTACGGTGGCCGCATGGAGCTGACGCACTTCAATGACCTGCCCGAGGCCGAAGCGATCGAGGTCGTCTCGGTGTGGGCTCGCGTCCCGGCCTGGGCCGAGGCCGTGGCCGGCACACGCCCGTTCGCCTCCGTCGACGAGCTCGAGGCCACCGCCGACCGCCTCGCGCGCTCATGGGGCCGGCCCGAGCTGGATGCCGCACTCGCCCACCATCCCCGCATCGGCGAACGTCCGAGCGGCGAGGGCGCCGAGGCTAACGCGTCGCGGCACGAGCAGTCCGCGATGTCGGATGCCGCGGCATCCGTGGCCCAGCAGATCGCCGCGGGCAACGCCGAGTACGAGGCCCGATTCGGGCGGGTCTTCCTCATCCGTGCCGCCGGCCGCACGCCCGACGAGATCCTTGCCGAGCTGCAGCGGCGCCTGGAGAACACCGTTGACGCCGAGGTCGACGAGGCGCTCGACCAGCTGCGGCAGATCGCGATGCTGCGGCTGCGCGCCGCCATCGAACCCGACCCCTCGAGCGGAGAGTGAACCCGTGACAGCGCACCTGACCACCCATGTTCTCGACACGACCGGCGGAACGCCTGCCGCAGGCGTAGCGGTGACACTGCGGCACGCATCCGGTGAGGCGATCGCCGAGGCCGTGACCGATGCCGACGGTCGCGCCGGGCTCGGGCCTGAGCTGCTGCCCCCGGGAGCCTACGCGCTCACCTTCGACACCGGCGCGTACTTCGCAGCTCACGGCACCGACTGCTTCTATCCGAGCGTCACAGTGGACTTCACGATCACCGACGCCCGGCACTATCACGTGCCCCTGCTGCTCAGCCCGTTCGCATACTCGACCTATCGGGGCAGCTGAGACCCGCGTAACGCGGTCGTGACACACGCTCCCTAATGTTCACCACATGAAGATCATCATCATCGGCGCAGGAATCGGCGGCGCCAGTGCCGGGATCGCGCTGGCGCGGCTCGGCCACGAGGTCGTCATCTACGACCGGATGCGCGAGAACAAGCCGGTCGGTGCGGCACTGTCGCTGTGGTCGAACGGGGTGAAGGTCCTCAACTGGCTGGGGCTTGCCGACGAGGTGGCTGCGCTCGGTGGCCGGATGGATGACATGGCCTACATCGACGGCCTCACCGGAGAGACGATGTGCCAGTTCTCGCTTGAGCCGGTGACAGCGCAGACCGGTCAGCGCCCGTACCCCGTGGCGCGGGCCGAGCTGCAGGCACTGCTCATGGAGACGGTCGGGATGGACCGCATCCATCTGGGGCGCAAGGCGGTGTCGGTTGCCGAGCACCTGCAGAGCGTGACGGTGACTTTCGACGATGGCTCCACCGACAGCGGTGATCTGCTGATCGGCGCCGACGGGGCGCGATCGATGGTGCGTGACTACGTGACCGGCGGCGGCATCGAACGCACCTACTCGGGATACACGAACTTCAACGGCCTGGTGGCGCAGGATGCCGCGATCGGCCCCGCGAACCAGTGGACGACCTATGTCGGTGATGGAAAGCGCTGCGCCGTCATGCCGGTAGCCGGCGACCGCTTCTACTTCTTCGTCGACATTCCCCAGCCGGCGGGGCACGCCGCCGAGGCCGGTGAGCCCCTCGCCGCGCTGCGTGAGGCGTTCGGCGACTGGGCGCCCGGGGTTCAGACCCTGCTGGAGGCGATCGACCCGGCATCCTCGCTCAACCGCGTCGAGATCTGGGATATCGACCCGTTCCACACGTGGGTGAAGGGACGAGTGGCGATCCTCGGGGATGCCGCCCACAACACCGCGCCCGACATCGGTCAGGGCGCGTGCTCGGCGCTCGAAGACACCTTCGCCCTCGCGATCTCGCTGGCAACGAACACGAACTCCGTCGAGGATGCGCTGCTGCGCTACGAGCGCTCGCGCACCGAGCGCGCGGGAGACCTCGTCAACCGGGCCCGCAAGCGAGCGGCCGAGACGCATGGGTTCGTGCCCGGTGCGACCGAGGCCTGGTACGAGAGCCTGCGCGGCACCGACGGAACCGACATCATCCGCGGCATTGTCGGCAATATCGAGGGCAGCCCGATCAACCTCGGCGTCGGATCCCTCTGACCCTGCCGGGGCCGCCCCGCGGCATCCGTTCAGTCGCGCCATGCTGCTGTCCGGCGCCGCACAGACCCGCAACACGGCGCGACCGAGAATCCAGACTCATCTTTCAGTCGCGCCATACTGCCGGCGGGCGCCGAACAGACCCGCAACACGGCGCGACCGAACGTGGGGGTCGTACAGCTGATATGTGACTGATCCTTGTCAAGTGGCAGGGGAAAGAGCACCCGGAGTGATCGAGCTCCGGGTGCTCTTTCGTTGGGTCGGCGGTGTCACGTTCGAGGGTGACGAGCGTGTCGTTGGCGACGCGCGGTCAGACTGATATGCGCGGGTTGGTTACCGCAGGACGTGCTTTTCGGCTGGAGCGGGACCGCTTGTCTAGAGTCGAGCGTCGCCTGGTGGGCTGCTCATAGCTGTATCGCGGGTCGCTCCTCGCGGTGCCGTCATCGTCGTCGTGGCCGCCACCGACCGGTCGGGTCGGCTGTCAGTCGGGCATGACGGCCAAGGACCAGCACCAGCCTGCGAGTTCGCGGGCGACGGCGACGTTCGCGATCACGGGACGCTTCTTGCGGGTGGTGAACTGTTGCCACTTTCGATGCAGCCGATGGTTGCCGGCATCGCCGCGAGCGACGGCGATGCCGGGGGCTTGGGCCCATCGGGTCTGCATGACCGCGCCCGGACGATACGGTTTGCGGTGATGCCAGGCCGCTTCGACGAGCAGACGGCGGGCGTGGGTGTTTCCGGTCTTGGTGATCGAGCCCTGCACCCGAGACTGCCCGGAAGAGAACTCGGACGGCACCAGCCCGAGGAACGCGCCGATCGTTGACCCGGTGAATCTGTCCCAGTCGCCGATCTCGACCGCCAACGCGAACGCGGTCAGCGTGGAGATCCCGCGCAAGCAGCCCAGCCGCCGCACCGTGCCCGAATACTCGCTGCTGGCCGCCATCTGCTCGATCAGCTTGTCCAGGCGATCCTTGCGGGCTCCAACTTGCTGGACGGCTTCGTAGTCCGCGTCGAACGCAGCCTGCAGGCCAGGATGCTCGAATCGGTGTCGGCGCAACCATGCGTCGTGCGCACCCGTCCACGCTTTGCCGTCGTAGATGATCCCGTGTCGCAGCAACAGCTTCGAGAGCCGGTGCCGCGCAGCCATCAGCTCGCCGCGATTGTCCTCACGGGCGCGGACCAGATCTCGCGCGGTCTCTTGCTCGATCGATGGCACCCGGACCGCGACGATCTCGTCCAGCCGCAGCAGCCGCGCCAGATGCAACGCGTCCCGCGCGTCCGTCTTGACCCGGTCACCGGTCGGTCGTTGCAGCTTCGACGGCGCCGCGACCAGGCACATGACCCCTGCCGCCTCGAAGAGCCGCGCCAACGCGAACCCCGTCGGACCGGCCTCGTAGGTCACCGTCGTCGGCTGCGGCAAGGAGCGCACCCAGGCCACGACGCCGGCAGGGTCGTACCCGAATCGTCGCCGGATCACCTCACCGGTCCGCTCATCGATCGCGGCTGCGACCACGCTCCGCGCGTGCACATCCAGCCCGACGCTCGTACGCTGAGAACTCAACTGGGGCCTCCATTCGCCTGTCGGATAGGCCAGCCCCCACAGGCTGGCAACCCACGCTTACGCGAATCGAGGCCCCAGCCTCAAGAGGACCGAAGGCTCATATCGTCTAGACGACGAAGAGGGCGTGGACATCGCCCGCGACCGCACGGCCGTTCAATCCCTCGAGTTCCAGGAGCACCGTCGTGCCGATCACCTCGGTCCCGAGCGTCGTCATCAGTTCGCGCGCAGCGGCGATCGTGCCGCCGGTGGCCAGCACGTCGTCGACCAGCAGGATCCGAGTGCCCGGCGCGAGGTCGTCGTGAGCCTCGATGGCTGCTTCGCCGTACTCGAGGGCGTACGAGACGGATGCCGCGGGTCGGGGTAGCTTTCCGGCCTTCCGAATCGGCACGAGACCCACTCCCGCCTCGGCGGCGATGGCGCCCGCGAGCAGGAATCCACGGGCCTCGATCCCGCCGACGACATCGAACCCGTCAGCGAACGGCTCGATGAGCGCTCGGGTCACGGCGTGCAGGGCAGCCGCATCCGCCAGCAGCGGAGTGATGTCGCGAAACTGGATGCCGGGACTCGGGTAGTCGGGGATCGTCCGGATCAGGGACTCGGCGCGGTCAAGGGCGGCGGTGTCGGGCACGCGGCCAGACTACGGCGTGCGCGTGACGGCGGCATGTCGGACGAAGGCAGATCCCCCGGGCGGATTCGAGCGCACATCGTTATGCAAGCGCTTACATCGGTGCAGTATTGTGTGCTCTATGACTTCTGCAGAATCCGTCGCCACCCCCGCGCTCTCCCGCGAGGAAGCTCCCGGCGGCGAATGGTGGCGCACCGCCGTCATCTACCAGATCTACCCCCGCTCCTTCGCTGACCAGTCGGGCGATGGCATCGGCGACCTGCGCGGGGTGACGAGCCACCTCGGAGACCTCGCCGCCCTCGGCGTCGACGCCATCTGGCTGAGCCCCTTCCAGCGCTCGCCCCAGAAGGATGCTGGCTACGACGTCGCCGACTACTGCGACGTCGACCCGATCTTCGGCACCCTTGCCGACTTCGACGAGATGCTCGCGCAGGCGCACGCGCGCGGCATCAGGATCATCGTCGATCTCGTGCCCAACCACTCGTCCGACCAGCACGCGTGGTTCCAGGAGGCTGTCGCGTCTCCCGCCGGCAGCCCCGAGCGGGCGCGCTACATCTTCCGCGATGGCAAGGGCGAGAACGGCGAGCAGCCCCCGAACAACTGGGAGTCGGTGTTCGGTGGTGGCGCCTGGACGCGCCTGACCGAGCCCGACGGCACGCCCGGCCAGTGGTACCTGCACCTGTTCGACGCCTCGCAGCCGGACTTCGACTGGTCCAACCCCGAGGTGCGTGAGGAGTTCCGCCGCATCCTGCGCTTCTGGCTCGACCGCGGCGTCGACGGATTCCGCGTGGATGTCGCGCACGGGCTCGTGAAGAAGGAGGGTCTTCCCGACTACACCCCGCCGAAGGATGCCGGTTCGATGGGTGGCGGCGAGGCGGCTGTCCCGTACTGGGGTCAGGAGGGTGTGCATGAGATCTACCGCGACTGGCACGCACTGCTGGCCGAGTACGACGGCGATCGCGCCCTGTGTGCGGAGGCCTGGCTTCCCTCGATCGCACAGACCGCGCTCTGGGTTCGTCCCGATGAGATGCATCAGGCGTTCAACTTCGAGTACCTCGAAACGCCGTGGGATGCCGAGAAGCTGCGCCTCGTGATCGCCGACTCGCTCGCTGGCTACGGTGCCGTCGGGGCTCCGAGCACCTGGGTGCTCTCGAACCACGACGTGGTCCGCCACGCGTCGCGCCTTGCCCTGACCGCCGAGAACCCGCAGGGCGCGGGAATCGGGCCGAAGTCGCCGGGCAAGCCGGTTCCCGAGGTCGGACTGCGCCGCGCTCGCGCTGCGACGACCCTGATGCTCGCCCTCCCCGGATCGGCATACCTCTACCAGGGCGAGGAACTCGGTCTGCCCGAAGTCATCGACCTGCCCGACGAGGCACGGCAGGACCCGACGTGGTTCCGTACAAACGGTGAGCGCTACGGCCGGGACGGATGCCGCGTGCCGCTGCCCTGGACCTCGGAGGGACCCGCCTTCGGTTTCAACGAGACCGGGGAGGCCTGGCTGCCGCAGCCTGCCGAGTGGGCTGGCCTTGCCCGCGACGCCCAGCGCGACGATCCCGGCTCCACGCTCACCCTCTACAAGAACCTGCTCGCCGAGCGGCGGGCTCGGGGTCTTGGCGCGGGGACGCTCGAGTGGGTCGATGGTCTCGGCACGGATGTCGTGGCCTTCCGCAACGGCTCGATCACCGTGGTGGCAAACCTCGGCGACACACCCATCGAGCTTCCGTCAGGAACCGTCGTGGTCTCCAGCGGCCCGCTCACCGACAGGATGCTGCCGGTCGACCAGGCAGTGTGGCTCACCGGCGAGTAGGCCGCGAGCATCGTGATGGTCGGTATCGATGAGGTAGCCCGCGCGGCCGGGGTGTCCACGGCCACGGTGTCGCGGGCGCTCAGCGGCAAGCACAACGTGTCGGATTCGACACGGGAACGCGTGCAAGAGGCAGCGCAGCGCCTCGGATACGTCGTCTCCTCGTCGGCCTCGAGCCTGGCATCCGGTCGTACCCGCAACATCGGGGTCGTCATCCCGCACCTTGACCGCTGGTTCTTCAGCACGCTGCTCAGTGGCATCGCCGAACAGGTGACCCGGGCCGGATACGACATCACGCTGTACAACGTGACACCCGACCGGGAGCACCGCCGGCAGGTCTTCGAGACCTTCCTGCGCCGCCAACGCGTTGACGGCGTGATCGCCGTCGCGCTGGAACTCGGCGAGCACGAATCCAAGACGCTGCTTTCGCTCGGGATGCCGGTGATCGCGATCGGCGGACCCAACGAGTTGCTGCCAACGCTCTCCATCGATGACGTCGGGCTCGGGCGCCTCGCAACCGAGCATCTGCTCGCGATGGGCCACCTCGACATCGGCCACATCGGCGCCGACCCCGAGTTCGACATCGACTTCCACATCCCCTCCAGCCGACGGCACGGCTTCGAGCTGGCACTGCGAACGTCGGGTGTCGAGCCGAGGCCCGAACTGTTCGAGCCCGGCGACTTCACGATCGAAGGAGGCTTCCGCGCCGCGAAGCAACTCCTCGGCCGGCCCGGAGCCTCACCGACCGCGATCTTCGCGGCATCCGATGAGATGGCGATCGGGGCGATGCTGGCAGCCCGCGACCTGGGTTACCGCGTGCCGGAGGACCTGTCGATCGCAGGAATCGACGGCCACGAGCTGGGCCGATTCTTCGACCTGACCACGGTCGACCAGTTCCCCGCGGGGCAGGGCGCGCGCGCCGCCGCGACCATCCTCCACGAGCTCGAGCAGCCGGCGGGCAGTGTTCCCGACCGCGAAGAGCTGCCGTATGAGCTCGTCGTCCGCGGCAGCACCGCCCGCATCAGCGCGTAACCCCGGGACTTCCGAAGCTTGCGCGGCTGCCCGCGCAGGCGTAATCTCACCCGCCGTGACACCTGACGCGCCCGAATCGGGCGTACCCGAGACGCCGGTCGCCAAGCGCATCCTCCTGGGCCAGCCGCTGTCATCCGACGCGATGGACGAGCACCTCCTCCCGAAGAAGATGGCACTGCCGATCTTCGCCTCCGACGCGCTGTCGTCAGTGGCCTACGCGCCGCAGGAACTGCTGATGATCCTGCTGACCGGCGGCCTCGCGTTTCTCGCCTTCTCGCCGTGGATCGCCGCCGCCGTCGTGGTGCTGCTGAGCGTCGTCGTGCTCAGCTATCGGCAGCTCATCAAGGCTTACCCGTCGGGCGGCGGGGACTACGAGGTGGCCCGCACCAACCTGGGCGAGGTGCCCGGCGTCGTCGTAGCGGCAGCCCTTCTGGTCGACTACGTCCTCACGGTCGCCGTTTCGGTGGCCTCCGGGGTCGACAACATCATCTCGGCGCTGCCTGGACTCGACCCGGCGCGCGTCGAGCTGGCCATCGGCTTCGTCGTCGTGATCGTGCTGATCAACCTGCGCGGCGTGCGCGAGGCATCCCTCGTCTTCGCGATCCCCACCTATGTCTTCATCGGGTCGGTGGTGTTCATGATCGGCACCGGGCTCGTCCGCACCGCGCTGGGGGATCCGCCGGTCGCGTCGTCGGCAGAGTTCGCGGTGCAGGCCGAGAGCCTGTCGCAGGCTGCCGTCATCCTGCTTGTGCTTCGCGCTTTCTCGAGCGGATGCTCCGCCCTGACCGGTGTCGAAGCCGTATCCAACGGCGTGCCGGCGTTCCGCCGCCCCAAGGTGCGTAACGCCCAGATGACTCTCACGATGATGGGCGGCGTCGCGATTCTGATGTTCGCGGGGCTTACGGTGATCGCGCTGGTCTCGGGCGTGCACTACGCGGAAGACCCGTGCACGCTCGTCGGGTTCGACTGCGAGAATCAGCCGCAGCCGAGCCTCATGGCTCAGGTAGCCGCAGCGACCTTCGGGATGGGGTCGATCCCCTTCTATCTGATCCAGGCAGCGACGGCGCTGGTGCTGCTACTGGCGGCCAACACCGCGTTCAACGGATTCCCGCTCCTCGGGGCGGTGCTCGCCCGCGACGGGTACGCTCCGAAGGCGCTGAACACGCGCGGCGACCGACTCGTGTTCTCCAACGGGATGCTGGTCCTCGGGCTCATCGCGATCGCCGTGCTCGTGATCTACCAGGCCAACCTCACGACCCTCATCCAGCTGTACATCATCGGGGTCTTCGTCTCGTTCTCGCTGGGCCAGCTCGGCATGGTGCGGCACTGGCGCCGCATCCTGCGTGCCACCACACGCGTCGAGGCGCGGCGAGACCCGGCATCCGCGATCGAGAGACGCGGCGCGCTCACCGGCCTCGTGATCAACACGACCGGCGCAACCTTTACCGCCGCCGTGCTCGTCATCGTGACCGTCACGAAGTTCACCCATGGCGCATGGCTCGTCTTCCTCGCGATCCCGATCCTTGCGACCCTCATGCTCGGCGTGAACCGGTACTACCGCGACGTCGAGCACGAGATCCGTATGGATGACGAGATCCACTTCGGTTCGGACGGCGATGTCGCCCTCGTGATGGTCAGCCGGCTGCAAAAGCCTGTCGTGAAGGCTCTCGACTATGCGGTCGCGGCCCGGCACGACAAGACGATCGCCCTGCACGTCGCAACCGATCACGAGGATGCCGACGCGCTGCAGGAGGAATGGAAGGCTCACGCGATCCCGATCCCGCTCGTGATCATCGATTCGCCGTACCGCACCTACGCGGGACCGATCGGCGAGTTCATCCGGCGCTATCGGGAGAAGAACGGGCCCGCCGTGTTCACGGTGTACCTGCCGCAGTACATCGTCGGGCACTGGTGGGAGACGATGCTGCACAACCGCCGCTCCCGGCGGCTCGCCCAGCAGCTCATGCTGATTCACGGCGTCACGATCACGCTCGTGCCGTGGTTGCTCGACTCCTCGGAGTTGATCTACGGTCGCCGGTCGCGTCCCCTGCCCGGCCAGGAGCGGGCGGGGCGCCCCTACGATCCGGTCGAGAACTTCGAGCACGCCGAGCACTCAAGCCTCGAGCGTCCGCAGGATTAGCGCGCGGCATCCGTCACCCCGGAACCGTCGACCCTCGATCCGCCAACCCCGGAACCGCCGACCCTGATCCCTCCAGCCCGGCGGCGCGTACGCTGGAGGGGTGACCGTTACCGCCGTGACCCCGCTGGATCTCGCCGCCATCCGCGCCGATTTCCCTCTGCTCGCGCAGGAGGTGAACGGTCACCCGCTCGCGTACCTCGATTCCGCCGCCACGAGCCAAAAGCCGCAGCAGGTGATCGATGCCGAGGTCGAGTTTCTGACCCACACGAACGCCGCCGTTCACCGCGGTGCCCATACCCTTGCCGCCGAGTCCACTGACGCGTTTGAGGATGCCCGCGAGGCGGTCGCCGCGTTCGTGGGCGCCGGCGAGGGGGAGCTCGTCTGGACTTCCGGTGCCACCGCCGGCATCAATCTCGTCGCATACGCGATCGGGAATGCGACCCTCGGGCGGGGCGGCGAGGCTGCGCGGCGCTTTGCCCTGCGCCCCGATGACGAGATCGTCGTCACGGAGTCCGAGCACCATGCGAACCTCATCCCGTGGCAGGAACTCGCTGCCCGCACGGGTGCGCGGCTGCGCCACATCCCGGTGCTCGATGACGGACGCCTCGACATGGATGCCGCCGCCGAACTGGTCGGCGACCGCACCCGGATCGTTGCCTTCCCGCACGTGTCGAACGTGCTCGGGATCGTGAACCCCGTCGATGAGATCGTCGCCCTCGCTCGACGAGTCGGCGCGATCACCGTCATGGACGCGTGTCAGTCTGTGCCCCACCTGAGCCTGGACCTTCCGGCAACCGGCGTGGATTTCGCCGTGTTCAGCGGCCACAAGATGCTCGGCCCGTACGGCATCGGCGGACTCTACGGCAAGCGGGAGCTGCTGAACGCGCTACCGCCATTCCTCACCGGCGGGTCGATGATCACGACCGTCACGCTCGATGAGGCCCAGTACCTGCCCTCGCCGCAGCGCTTCGAGGCCGGCACACAGCCGGTTTCGCAGGCTGTCGCGCTGGCCGCCGCCGCGCGCTACCTGCAGTCCCTCGGCATGGACGCGGTCCACGCCCACGAGGTCGAGCTCGAGCGGCGCATGCGTGACGGGCTGCGTAAGATTCCCGGCATCCGTCTTCTCGGCGACACTGACGCCGCGCCGCGCGTCGGTCTTGCCGCGTTCGCCGTCGACGGCGTCCATGCTCACGACGTCGGACAGTTCCTCGATTCGCGGGGTGTGGCGGTGCGCGTGGGCCACCACTGCGCGCAGCCCCTGCACCGCCGGTTCGGCCTCACGGCATCGGTCCGAGCCTCGGCATCCGTCTACACGACCCCCGATGAGGTCGACCGATTCCTGGACGCGACCCGTGGCGTCCGCGCATTCTTCGGAGCATCCTGATGAGTCTTGAATCCCTGTACCAGGAGCTGATCCTCGACCACTCCAAGCGTCCGCACGGCTTCGGTCTTGCCGAGGCCGACGACCACACCGGCACGAGCTATCAGCGCAACCCGATCTGTGGCGACGAAGTGACGCTGCGGGTGCGCGTCTCGGACGACGGTCAGACGATTCGCGATGTGACGTGGGAAGGCCAGGGCTGCTCGATCTCGCAGGCGTCGGCATCCATGCTCGTCGACCTCATCGACGGCGTCCCACGCGAGAAAGCAGCCGAGCTGATCGACGGCTTCCGTGAGGCGCTGCGCTCGCGCGGCACGATCGAGCTCGACGAGGACGTCTACGAGGATGCCGCGGCCCTCTCGGGAGTCTCGAAGTTCAGCGCCCGCGTGAAGTGCGCGATGCTCGCCTGGGTAGCCCTCGAAGAGGGCCTCGCCCAGACAGCCTGAGGATTTCGCATCCGGCCCTTCGCGTGAGACGGATGCCGCGAGCGGCGGCTCAGGCCGGCAGGAGCTCCCGCTCCAGACGGGCGTAGCTGGTCTCCATGCCCTCGGTCATGCCGGTGGCAAGAACCAGGTCGCGTGTGTCCTTGTCGGGGTACTCGATGACGAGCGTGATGAGGGTCGCGCCGCCCTCTTCGTAGAGCGACATGTCGTTGAGCGTCGACGGGAAGTCGGTGCCGGTCATGTGCTCGGTCGTCACCGCACGCCTCGGGGCCTCGCTCACGAGCGTCTCGCCATCGAACCCGAACGCCTCCCCCTCAACGCCCTCATCCGGCGTCCACTCGTACCGGTAGCGTCCACCGACCGCCGGATCGATCTCGCACACCGTCATCCGCCAGCCGTCGGGGCCGAGCAGCCAGCGCTTCATGAGCTCGGGCTCGGTGTGAGCCCGCCACACGAGATCCCGGGGTCCATCGATCAGTCGCGTGATGCGCACGTGCGTGTCGCTGAGGATCTCGGCCTGCGTGCCCTTGCCCTGGGCGTACTCCCGGAGGTCCTGCAGCACCGCATCGAGCTGGTTGATCGCGAGGGTCGATCCTTCGACGGCGCCCATCGCGATGACCTGCTCCAGGGCGTCGAGCGAGTCGAAGTAGGTGATGTTGGTGAGTCGCGAGCCCTCGGGCGTCGCCTCGAAGAGGAACTCGACGCGCATCGTGGGCATGCCTTCGAGCACGTCGCCGTCACCGTTGAGGAACGAGTCGAGCACCTCGAATCGGTGTGGCGAATCGATCGCGGTGAACTCCCAGCCGCCGCGCGACACCTCGCCCTGCGGGCTGGTCATCTGGTACTGCGCGCGGCCCCCGGGGGTGAGATCGAACGACGTGAAGGTCGCCGGCCACCCCGGAGGGCCCCAGAAGCGATCGAGCTGGGCAGGCTCGGTGAACGCCTGCCAGAGGCGCTCGACGGGCGCGGCGAAGTCGCCGACGAGTGTCATCGTGAGCGCGTCGGGGTCGGTGGTGACAGCGGTGACGGGCATCGTCAGTTCCCTTTCGTGGTGATGGATGCCGATGGGTCGGATGGCTCGGCGAGCAGGTCGTCGAGTCGGTCGATGCGCGCACGCCACAGGTCCTCATAGCGGGCGAGGAGCGCTTTCGCTCTGGCGATCATGATCGGATCGGCGCGAACGAGGCGCTCGCGTCCCTCCGCTCGCTTGATGATGAGGCCGGCCTCTTCGAGGACGGCGACGTGCTTCTGGACCGCCGCGAAGGACATGTCGTAGTCCTGCGCGAGCGCCGAGACCGAGTGCTCGGACTCGATAGTCCGGCGCAGGATGTCGCGCCGCGTCGCCGCGGCGAGCGCGTGAAACACGCGGTCAATCTCATCATCAGTGAGGTCCTTTTGTACAACCATTTGGTTGTACGTTAAGGCGCGCCAAGGCCGCCGTCAACCCCGAAGAGTTGTTGATTTCGCGCGTTTCCGCGGTGCGACCGTCGGGCGTCGCCGATAGGGTCATCCCGTGCCGACTCCCTGAGAATCGCTCCACTTCGTCCGCGGCGCGGCCGAAGCAGACGAACCAATGGGGTCGAAGGAGAAGTGGTGGGTCGAGCTGCCGATGTTCGGCGACCGACAGTGGTTACTCAAACTCGCGCGACTCGACGAGCTCGATGGGACTGTCAGCGGAGAAGATTGGGCCGAGTGGACTGTCCACCAATTGGCCGAGCAGCTCGGCGTCCCGAGCGCGACTATCCGCCCAGCAATCCTGGAAGGTCGGCGCGCAATCGTGTCCAGGTCAGTGCTTCGGGACAGTCTCGAGTACCTCGATCATGGCAACAGCGTGCTGTCAGCACGGTTCGCCGACTACGACTAGTCAATCCAGGGCGAGAACCAGGGCTACACGGTGGCGGCCGTCCAGCATGCGCTCGAGGAGGTTGGGCCGCCGGCCGACATCGACTGGCCAGGTGACTTCACTGCCTTTGACGTGTGGACCGGCTATCTGCTTATGGATGCTTGGGTCGCCGGACGCGACCGCCATCACGAAAACTGGGCGGTCATCCTCCGTGGGGGTGAGCGCCGTCTGGCACCTCCCTTCGACCATGGAAATGCGCTCGGCTCTCGAGGAAGACAACGAGGTGAACCCGAAGGCGGTTCTCGTCAATACCCTCGACGGCCAGAAGTTTGGCTACGTTCCGGACTGGCTCTGCCCAGATGTCCACGCTCGGATCAAGGACGGCTGGTCGATCACAGCGATCGCAGAGCGGGTCAACCCGGACGCGCCAGCACACGTTCGTGTGCTCTGCCGCCTCGACGCCTTCCGCGGCTAGCGATTGCCCGGAGCGGTTCTCGTGCGTCACAACTCGGTAAGCGTGACGGGACGGTCGACCCAACCGTCTTTGTAGGCTCTCGGGTCGGGAAAGTACCACGACAAACACCCCCCGATCGCACCTCGAAGGCTCGCCTGACGTGACATCCAGTGTCATCCCGCCGCGTTCCCGAAAGGATGTGCCCGCCGTCCACTCCGGGTGTGGCCACTCGGTCGTCGACAGCTCTACCCCGACGACCTAGCCTGACCACGCGGAGCCGCTCAGAGCGTGCGGGACCCTTCCGCGCGATCCCGGATCGGATCGAGAATCGCCTCCGCAGCCCAGGTCGCAGCGTCGGCGATGTCGCGACCACTCATCCCCAGCTGTCGGCGCATTGCCACCCAGGTCGCCGCCGAGTCGAGGTGACACAGTGCTGCGACAATCTGCTGTCGCTCGTTCTCCCCTAAAGAAGGGACCTCGTGCCGCAGGAGCGCACTGAACGCCTCGCGGTACGGGGCGGGCTCGGCACCGTTGACGCCGCGCATCGAGGTTTCGGCGACCACATAGGCCAACTCCGGGCGACGATCGTACGCTTCCATGGCCTCGCGAATCGCGATCGGGACATCGAAGATGGACTCGCACTGCGATCGAGAGAACGTCGTCCTCTCGATCCAAGCGGATGTCGCAAGCAGCAAGTCGACGCGGGTCGGGTAGTGACGGAACACCGTGCGCTCTCCGACTCCCGCCCGCAGCGCGATCACGCGAAAGGACACGTCATCCGTGCCCACTTCCTCGATCAGTTCGGCGTATGCCGCGAGGATCGCCGATTGGGTGGCAGACAGTTCGGCGTCCGCGTCGGTTGCGGCCACTACGCCGCCCTGCTCGCCTTCGTCTCACGTGGGAGCACTTGAGCCATCGCGGACTCGAAAGCCTCGAAGGTCTGGTCTCCGCTCATGTCGAAGCCCGTCCGCATCCGCGCCCAGAACTGCGCAGATGCGAAGTAGCGAGCGTTGGCGGCGATTCGTAGCGCGTCGCGTCGGTTCAGACCGGGCACCGACTCGTGCAACATGACCATGATCGCATCGGTCATCGGCGTAGCCTGCTCGTCGCCCATCGGGGAAAGTGAGGCACCCCGGGCCGCCACGAAAGCAAAGGCCGGCTCCGCGGCATACGCGGCAAAGCGACTCCGCACGGCTTCCCGGAACTGCGCGAACGTGTGGAACTCGGCGATCCGGAAGTGCTCCTCCTCGATCCAGCGACCCAGCGCATCCAGAAGGTTCGACCTCGTCGGGAAGCGGCGGTAGATGGTGCGCTCTGACACGCCGGATGCTTCGGCGAGATCGAGGTACGTGATGTCCTCGAATGTCCGATGTCGCAGCAGGGTCGCCGCGCAGGCGAGGATCGCACCAGAGGTGTCGATCGTCTCGTCAACGACCACTGTCGCGCTCTCCTCTCGTCGGCGGCGGCTCCGGCGGTAGGACGTATCGGTCCGAATCGTCGAGGGTGAGAGCCAGCGACGAGACGTATTGCACCTCGCCCCGAGGCCCCAACTCAGCCGACATCAGCATATCCGGCCGCTCAAAGGTGTACCCCGTGACGTGGCAACGAAGTCGCTCTCCGGAAGGATTCCCGTCCGCATCCAGAATCGGCGTCGGGATGCCGTCTGAGGACCGGCGCAGGTAGTACCGACCCCGCGTCGCGATCGCCATGAGCGGGGTCACGATGAGAGCTACCCCAATAGCAATCAGCACCGAGAATGGCTGCAGATTCGGGCCGAACGCCCCGGCAAAGGTCAGCAGCGACAGCAGGGAGGCGAGGCTCACAGATACGAGGCCGACCGGGTTCCAGTCGTGCAGCATGCCCCGCCGGAACTCGGGGTAACGCGGCGAGATCTTCAGGATCAGCTTGTTGATGACGATGTCGGCCGAGATCGTCACGAGCCAGGCCATCACAACGTTGGCGTACAGGCTCAGGACGAACGAGATGAGGCTGAAGACATCCATGAGCATGAGGGCAAGCGCGATGATGAGGTTGAACAGCACGAACACCGTGCGCCCGGGATATCGCTTGCGCACCCGGGTGTACACGTTCGACCAGGCCAGCGACCCCGAGTACGCGTTGGTGACGTTGATCTTGATCTGGGCGATCACGATCAACAGCAGCACCAGCGCGAGGGCGAGCCAGTCGGGCACGAGCGATTCGTACATCCCCAAGAACTGAGCGACCGGCTCGACTGCTCGGTCGCCGATCATCGGATCGACCTTGGTGACCAGATAGACCGCCAGGAACAGTCCGATGAGCTGCTTGGTCCCGCTGAAGACCACCCACCCCGGCCCGCTGAAGACAAAAGACACCCACCACGAGCGCGAGTTTCGCGCGGTGCGCGGCGGCATGACCCGGATGTAGTCGATCTGCTCGGCAAGCTGCGGGGTCAGCGCGAAGCACACCGCAGCGCTGGCAACGATCGCGCTGAAACTGACCTCGCCGTCCGAGAGTCCCGTGAACTCGACGAACTCGACGACCGACTCCGGTTGGGTACCGACGATCCAGATCAGGGGAAGCAGCGCCAGCGCCAGCCACAGCGGCGTCGTCCAGAATTGCAGTCTCTCCAGCGCCCGCATCCCGTAGATCACGATCGGGATCACGACCACTGTCGAGATGACATACCCCAGCGGCAGCGGAATCCCCACCGCCACAGCGAGTCCCTGCGCCATGATCGCGCCTTCGAGCGCGAAGAAGATGCAGGTGAATCCTGCGAACACGACGGTGGTGATGATCGACCCGTAGTAGCCGAAGCCGGAGCCGCGGGCGACCAGGTCGAGGTCGAGGTTGTACCGCGCCGCGTAATAGGCGACGGGAAATCCCACCGCGAAGATGATCACGGATGCCAGCAGGATGCCGAGCATCGCGTTTGCCGTCCCGTGCTCCAGCCCGATACTGGCGCCGATAGAGAAGTCGGCGAGAAAGGCGATCGACCCTAGCGCCGTACCGCCGACGGACAGGGCGCTCCACCGGCGGAAGGAGCGCGGAACGTAGCGGAAGGCATAGTCCTCAAGACTGTCTTCTGCAGCCGCTCGCGCGTCGCCCGCACGGTTCAGGGTCCGCATGCCCAGCGCACCCACTCTCACCTCCGCGATGTCGTCTGCTTCGGATTGTGCCGAGAGTGTGTTTCACCGGCGTTGCCGCGAGGAATCGATCTGAATCAGATCGCCATCGCGGCGCGTACATCGTCGATCGCCGACGCCCCACCCTCACCGCTCATCGTGATTCGACCCGATTGCAGCACGTAGTACGTGCTTGTCGATCGCAGTGCGAAGCCGACATGCTGCTCGACCAGCAGGACCGAGAGATCGCCGCGACGCGTGAGGTCGATGATGACCCGTTCGATATCAGCGACGATGTTCGGCTGGATACCCTCGGTGGGTTCATCGAGTACCAAGAGTCGCGGCTTGGTCAGCAGGGTACGAGCGATCGCCAGTTGCTGGCGCTGACCGCCCGACAGGAGGCCGGCCCTTCGCCCCAAGAGTTGCTTAAGGACCGGGAAGAGGTCGAACACTTCGTCGATATCGGAGCTGCGCTTTGCCACCAGCTGGAGGTTTTCCAGCGTGGTCATTTGCGGGAAGGACTGCTGCCCTTGCGGCACGTAGCCAAGACCGCGCTGCACCCGCTTCGAGGGCGGCATCTTGGTGACATCCTCACCGTCGATGCGTACCTGTCCACTCATCACCGGAATCAGGCCTGTAGCGACGCGCAGGAGGGTGGTCTTGCCCGCACCGTTATGACCCATCACCGAGACGGCGGAGCCGGTCGGAATCTGGATGGTGACGTCATGGAGCACCTTGGTGCGCCCATAACCTGCTGTGACGCCGGTGATCTCGAGCATCAGTGGCCCCCCTCGCCTTCCACGGCGGCGTCGGCGGCCGTCCCCAGATAGACCTCCTGGACCCGCCGGTCCGCCTGCACCTGTTCAACAGTCCCGGCAGCCAGGAGCTTGCCCGAGTGCATCACGGTGACCCACTCGGCGTAGTTGCGCACGAAGTCCATATCGTGCTCGATGACGATGATCGTGCGCTGATCGCCGATGCGCTGGAGCAGTTGCCCGGTCTCGTCCCGTTCGTCGGCATTCATGCCGGCCACGGGCTCGTCCAGGAACATGACCTTCGCGTCTTGGACGAGGAGCATGCCGATCTCAAGCCACTGCTTCTGCCCGTGCGCGAGGATGCCGGCAGGCTTGTCGCGAAGCCCGGACAGGCCGATCGTCTCTAGCGCGGACTCCACGTACTCGGGCACTCCGCGCCGAGCAAGAGGAAGTCCCCAGGCCCGGCGATGCAGACCGCCCGCGATGTCGAGGTTCTGGAGCACCGAGAGCTCGTCGAACACTGTCGCGGTCTGGAAAGTTCGCCCCACGCCGGCACGCACGATCTTGTTCGCCTTCATCGAGACAAGATCCATCCCGTTGTAGGTGGCAGTCCCGGTCGCGGGAACCAGACCGGTCAAGGCGTCCACGAGGGTCGTCTTGCCTGCTCCGTTCGGTCCGATGAGAAAGTGGACCTGTCCCTTGAGCATGAGCAGATCGACATCGTCGACTGCCTTGAACCCGTCGAAGCTGACCGTGAGGTGGGACACGGTCACGGAGGTTTCGGCATCGGGGACGAGGACTCCCGCGTCGGATGCTGCGGGCGCCGTGCTCGCGTCCTCACTCATGCTTTCGCCTCGCCTTCGATCGGCAACGGCGCGGGTGCGGAGGTGCGGTCACGCGCCAACAGGTCTTTGACCCGCCCCACCAGGGAGGCCAGGCCGTTGGGGAGGAAGAGGGTCACGACGACGAAGAGCAGACCGAGCAGGTATACCCATCCGTCGGGCCAACTCGAGGCGAGGCTGGATTGACCCCATCCGATGGCCATGGCACCCAGCACCGGGCCGAACAGGGAGGCCCGACCGCCGAGGGCAACGCCGGCGATCATGAGGATCGACGCGGAGGCCCCGATCTCTTGCGGCGTGATGATCCCGACCAGGGGAACGAACATGGCGCCGCCGACGCTGGCCATGACCGCGGCGATGACGAAGGCGGCGAGCTTGACGTTGGCCGGGTCATAACCCAGGAACCGAACGCGCTCCTCAGCGTCGCGGGTCGCCAGCAGCAGCTCGCCGAAGCGGCTGCGGTAGAGCTGCCACACCACGACCATACAGACGACGAGAAGACTCGCGGTGATGAGGTAGACCATCACCTGATTGGCGGGATCCTGCAGGTCGTATCCGAAGAACGAGGTGAAGCCGCTGAGGCCTGTGTCACCTCCGGTTTCGCGGATCGTCGAGCTGATCCAGATGGCGAGCGCGACGGCGAGCGCCTGGGTGAGGATGGCGAAGTAGGCACCTTTGACGCGACGCTTGAACAGCGCAAAACCAAGGATGCCGGCCACGATGATCGGCAGCACGAGGATCGCGAGCAGGGTGAACCACGGACTGCGGAAGGGCTCCCAGAAGGCGGGGAGCGGGGCTAGCGGGTCGTAGAGGATCATGAACCCGGGCAGGGCGTCCGGGCCGGCGGTTTCCAATGTCATGTGCATGGCCATGGCGTAGGCACCGAGGCCGAAGAACACGCCTTGCCCCATGACGAGCATCCCGCCGCGTCCCCACGCCAGTCCGATCCCGACGGCGACGATCGCCCAGGCGCAGTACTTGCCGAGGTTGTTGACCCAGTGCATCGTCAGGATCGACGGCGCCACCGCGAGGAGGATGACGGCGAAGATGCCGATGCCGATGAGCGAGTACCAGGGCTTGAGCTTGGTCAGGATGGTCATGCCAACCCCCTCGTGCGGACGGTGAACAGACCCTGCGGGCGGATCTGCAGGAAGACGACGACGAGCACGAAGGCGAGCACCTGAGCAAGGCTCCCGCTGGTCAGGTCGGCGAAGAAGGCCATCGCAATGCCGATCGCGAAGGCGGCGATCACGGTGCCCTTGATCTGCCCGATACCCCCAGCCACGACGACGAGGAAGGCGGGAATGATGTACTGGGTCCCCATCTGGGAGTTGGTTCCCCCGATGAGGGAGGCTGCGACACCCGCGACTCCAGCCAGTCCCGAGCCCACGAAGAACGTGATGCGGTCCACGGTCCGGGTGCGCACCCCGACGGTCTCGGCCAGGTCGCGGTTTTGCACCGTGGCGCGAATCCGGCGCCCGAACGAGGAGTACTTGAGCCAGGCGGCGAGGATCGCCACGCACGCCGCGGCAAGTCCGATGGTGAACACCTGGCGCAGTGGCCAGGCGTAGCCGAAGACGTTGATCTGGCCCTGGAGCCAGCCGGGGTTCTCCACCGGCACTCCCTGGGCGGGGAAGATCTGCAGGGCAGCCTGTTGCAGGATGAGTGCCACACCGACGGTGACCAGCAGTGTGTCAAGCGGGCGACGGTACATCCACTGGAGAATTCCGGCTTCCAGCAGAAGGCCCAAGAGCCCGGCGACGACGAAGGCGACGGGCAACGCGACAGGGATAGAGATGTTGCTGTCGGGGATGACGAGCTGAACGAGGAATGTCGTGAAGGCGCCGACCATGATGAACTCGCCGTGCGCCATGTTGATCACCCCCATCTGGCCGAAGGTCAGGGTGAGGCCGAGTGCTGTCAAGAGCAGCAAGGCGCCCAGCGCGGTGCCGTTGAGCAGCGGCGGAATCAGTGCATCCATTCGAGTTCACTCCCTTCTGTTCTCGCGCGTGTTCATGGAAGAGCCGGTGCTGCGGGGCCCCGGACAGGCCGGGACCCCGCAGTGCCTTGTGTGTGTCAGCCCGCGGCTGCCACGAGGGCGTTGCGCACGTCCTCGGGGAACCAGGAGTACTGCTCGAGGTACGGGTCGGGCTCGATGAACCCGTCCGATGCCCAGACGATGTCGAACTGGTTGTCGGCGTTGATGCGTCCGATGTGGCCCGGCTTGGAGATGTGGTGGTTCTCCCCGTTGAGGGTCACGACACCCTCGGGAGCGTCCACCGTGATCTCGTTGTCCAGGGCAGCCTGGTTGATCGCGTCGACGTCGAAGGAGCCAGCGGCTTCAACGAGGGCCTTGTAGAGGTAGAGCGAGATGTACGCGGCCTCCATGGGGTCCGAGGTCACGCCGCTGCTGCCCGGGTAGGCCTGCCAGGCCTCGATGAACGCCGGGTTGTTCGGGGTGTCGAGGGACTGGAAGTAGTTCCACGAGGCGTAGTTGCCGGTGACCTCGTGACCCATCGCGGGAGCTTCTTCTTCAGCGATCGAGACCGAGATGATCGGTGTCTCTTCGGGAGTGAGGCCCGCGTCGTAGTACGCCTTGATGAACCCGACGTTGGAGGAACCGTTGATCGTGTTGAAGATGTAGTCGGGGTCAGCCTCGACGATCTTGGCAACCTGGGTCGTCCAGTCGTCACGATCCAGCGGCACGTACTCTTCGCCGACGATCTCGATGCCGAGCTCCTCTGCGTAGAGCTTGATGATCGCGTTCGCGGTGCGGGGGAAGACGTAGTCCGATCCCGCCAGGAACAGGGTCTTCACTCCCTGCGATGCCAGGTAGTCCATGGCGGGAATGATCTGCTGGTTGGTCGTGGCACCGGTGTAGTAGATGTTCGGTGAGGACTCGAGGCCTTCGTACTGGACCGGGTAGAAGAAGAGGCCGTTGTACTCCTCGACGACAGGCTTGACAGCCTTACGCGACGAGGAGGTCCAGCCGCCGAAGATCGCGGCGACGCAGTCCTGCGTGAGCAGCTTCTCGGTCTTCTCGGCGAAGGTGGGCCAGTCGGTGGCGCCGTCTTCCTGGATGTATTCGATCTGCTTGCCCAGGATGCCGCCGTCGGCGTTGATCTCATCAGCCGCCATGTGCAGCACGTTCGAGACCGTGGTCTCGGAGATCGCCATGCCTCCGGTCAGCGAGTTGAGGAATCCGAGCTTGACGGTGTCGCCCGAGGTGTCGACGCAGCTCTCCGCGGCCGCAGGGGCTTCGCTCGAGGCTGCGTCGTCGGTGCGGGCGCCGCATCCGGCGAGGACGAGGGCTGCGGCTGAGGCCATGGCGCCTGCCGCAAGCAGCGTCCGTAGACGCCTGCCAGTGGTGATCATGCTGTGCTCCGTTTCAGGTTGCGTGTGCGAGAGCGCAAGCCGCACCGTCCGCACGGATGGCGCGACGAATACCGCTTGCGTGGCGTTCCGCGTCGGATGCGCCGTTCGCCCGGTCAGAGGATCTGTGGTGCGGGGTGGGACCCCTCGCCGAGGTCTGAGCGAAGAGGTCCCGAATCGCCGGTGGCAGAACACCGCCGACTGCTGCAGGTGAGTTCACCATGGACCCGTGGCATTACATTGCCATTACTCGAATGTGTCGACCATGTAAAACTGCCAGAGCCGTGATCCGCCTAGTGCCTTGAAATTACAGGGTTTTTCGCTGGTTCTCACCACGTCATGACGATGACAATGATGAGTGACTGACGCAAAAATGACAGACTTCTGTCACTGCTCGGGACACTGTCCGACAAGCATCCTGACAGTGATCCGACTCGCCGGCTCCTCAGGAGCCACGCCGAAGGGAGCGCCCCGTGCATCTGTCACCTGCGGATACCGAGAAGCTGCTGCTCGCCGTGGCGGGCATGGTGGCCAGAGATCGCCAGGCACGCGGCGTGAAGCTCAACCACCCGGAGGCCGTAGCCCTCCTGTCGACGTGGGTGATCGAGCGCGCCAGAGAAGGTGTCGGGGTAGCGGAACTCATGGCGGCGGGGCGCACCGTGCTCACCCGCGATGACGTCATGGAGGGCGTGGCCGACATGCTCGTCGACGTCCAGGTCGAAGCCACCTTCCCCGACGGACGCAAGCTCGTCACCGTTCACCATCCGATCGACTGAGAGGATCACCGTGGCATCGGGAACATCATCAGGACCGGGAGCCATCCGCGTGCGTCCGGGCCAGATCGAGCTCAACGCCGACCGCGACGCCGATGAGCGCCTCGAGTTGATCATTCTCAATACGGGGGATCGTCCCGTGCAGATCGGCTCCCACATCCATCTGCCCGACGTGAATGACGCGCTCGACTTCGACCGCGCGGCAGCTGCGGGATGTCGACTCGACATTCCCTCGGGGACCTCGGAGCGTTTCGAGCCAGGGGTCTCCAAGCGTGTGGCAGCGGTGAGCCTGCGCGGGAATCGGCGTGTGGCAGGCATCCGCATCCGACACGAGGGAGGAGATCTCTGATGGTCAGGATCGACAGGGAAAGATACGCCGCGATCTACGGGCCCACCGCCGGCGATCAGGTGCGCCTGGGCGACACCGACCTCTGGATCGAGATCGAGAGGGACCTCACCGCCGGCGGCGAAGAGGCAGTGTTCGGGGGCGGCAAGTCGATCCGCGAGTCCATGGCGCAGAGCACTGTGTCGCGCGCCGATGGCGCCCTGGACACCGTGATCACGAACGCGATCATCCTCGACTGGTGGGGAATCGTGCGCGCCGATGTCGGCATCCGCGACGGCCGGATCGTCGGGGTCGGGCGCGCGGGGAACCCCGACATCGCCGATGGCGTCGACCCTCGGCTGATCATCGGACCGTCCACCGACGTCATCTCCGGTGAGGGGAAGATCCTCACCGCGGGGGCGATCGACTCGCACGTTCACTTGCTCTCCCCGTCACAGATTCACGAGGCGCTCGCGGCGGGGATCACGACGATCGTCGGAGGAGGAACGGGACCGTCCGAAGGGTCGAAGGCCACCACCGTCACGCCGGGGTCCTGGCACCTCGAACACATGCATCGTGCCCTGGATGCCCTTCCGGTCAACGTCCTGCTGCTGGGCAAGGGGAATACCGTCTCGGCAGCGGCATTCGAAGAGCAGGCGCTCGCAGGTGCGGCGGGCTACAAAGTCCACGAGGACTGGGGCTCGACTCCGGCAGCGATCGACGCGAGCTTGCGCGCCGCCGAGGACTGGGGCCTGCAGGTCGCGCTGCATAGCGACTCGCTCAACGAGGCGGGTTACGTCGATTCGACGATCGCCGCGATAGCGGGGCGCACGATCCACGCGTTCCACGTCGAGGGGGCGGGGGGCGGTCACGCTCCCGACATCCTCTCGATCGCGAGTCTTCCCTACGTCATTCCCGGCTCGACGAACCCGACGCTGCCCCACACGGTCAACACCGTCGCCGAGCACCTCGACATGCTGATGGTCTGTCACCACCTCAACCCGGGAGTACCCGAAGATCTCGCCTTCGCGGAGTCCCGCATCCGGGGCACGACGATCGCCGCCGAAGACATCCTGCATGACATGGGCGCGATCTCGATCACCTCCTCCGACGCTCAGGCGATGGGACGGATCGGCGAAGTCATCACCCGGACCTGGCAGGTGGCGCACGTCATGAAGGCCAGGCGCGGAAGCCTCGGCACCTCCCTCCCCGCCGACAACGAACGAGCCCGTCGGTATGTCGCGAAGTACACGGTCAACCCCGCGATCGCTCACGGCATCGACGCGGAGGTCGGCTCGGTCGAGGTGGGCAAGCTCGCCGACCTCGTGCTGTGGGATCCACGGTTCTTCGGGTTCCGTCCGAGTGTGGTCATGAAAGGTGGTGGGCTGGTGTGGGGAGCCCTCGGCGATCCGAACGCCTCCATTCCCACCCCGCAACCGGTGCTGATGCGTCCCGCCTTCAGCGATGCCATCGGCGGTGCCCTATCGGTGTCGTTCGTCTCTCCCGCCGCGCTGGCGGCGGGGATCGAGGGCCGACTCGGACTGACACGCCGGATGCTGCCGCTGCAGTCCACCCGCGGAATCAGCAAAGCCGACATGCGCAACAACGATGCGCTGCCGCGGATCGACATCCGACCCGACACGTTCGACATCCGCATCGATGGCGAGCTCGTCGAACCCGCCCCCGCGTCGCGGCTCCCCCTGGCCCAGCTCTACCAGCTGTTCTGATGGCACTGTCCTCGACCTCCGCCGCGATGCTCCTCGCGGATGCCAGGCTGCCCTCCGGCGGTCACGCGCACTCCGCCGGCGTGGAGCCCGCGCTGATGTCGGGCCTGCAGGCAGCGGAGCTTCCCGCTCTGCTGCGCGGTCGGGCAGCCACGGTGACCCTCGTCGAGGCGGGGACTGCTGTCGCCGCACGCCACGTGCGCATGATCGACGGTGATCTGGACGCTGTCGAGGCGGCATGGGCGGCCCGTACCCCGAGCGCCGCGCTGAGGGATGCCGCGCGCCACCTCGCCCGCGGATACCTGCGGGTCGGGACCGAGCTCCTCCCCGGCGACTCGGCTATCCACACCTGGCGCGGGCGGGCGACCCCTCCGCCGCGGGCCTGCGTGCTCGGGGTCATCGCGGCGGGGCTAGACATGCCAGCGCTGGATCTGGCGCGACTGGTCGTCTACGAGGACATACAGGCAGCTGCAGCCGCGGTCCTCAAGCTCGAGCCTCGCGATCCGCTCGATCTGGTCTCTCTCGTGGTCGAGGTCTGCAGCGAGATCGAGAACGAGCTACCGCTGATTGCGCAGATCACCGACCCGACCGACATCCCCGCCCTGTCCGCACCGCAATCCGAACAGTGGGCCCAGGCCCACGCCCAATCGACCAGGAGGCTCTTTCGTGCCTGACCACTCACCTCGCGCCCTGCGGCTTGGCGTTGCCGGCCCCGTCGGCACCGGCAAGTCCTCACTCATCGCGACGATCTGCCGCATTCTTGCCGACGAGATCCGCATCGGCGTCATCACCAATGACATCTACACCGACGAGGATGCCCGGTTCTTGCGCTCTGCCGGAGTGCTCGATCCTGAGCGCATCGTCGCCGTGGAGACCGGGGCCTGCCCGCACACCGCCATCCGCGACGATGTCACCGCGAACCTGCTCGCCGCCGAAGACCTGGAGCGTGCCTTCGCGCCCCTGGACCTCGTCGTCATCGAGTCGGGCGGCGACAACCTCACCGCCACCTTCTCGCCCGCGCTCGTGGATGCGCAGATCTTCGTCCTCGATGTAGCTGGGGGCGGCGATGTCGCCCGAAAGGGTGGTCCCGGTATCGCCCGGGCCGACCTGCTTGTCGTGAACAAGACCGACCTCGCGCCCTATGTCGGGGTGGATGTCGAGCAGATGGTCGCCGACGCCACCCTCGCCCGCGACGGCCGCACGGTGCTCGCTCTCTCACGCACCGACGCCGTCTCGGTCGCGGCGTTGCGCGAGTGGGTGCTGTCGATCCTCGCCGCACACCGCGACGGATCGCACGTCCCCCAGGATCCCGGCCCCATGGCCCCCCACTTCCACGCCGACGAGGAAGGCGGCGGGTTCCTGCACAGCCACGCCGACGGCGAGCACGCTCACGCACACGCGGACGGGGCCCTGCACGATCACGCGGACCACGCCCACTCGTGAGACCCACCGTCGTCGAAGTGAGCGCGCGGGGCGACTCTGTCGCGTGCGCACTGGACGGCGAGCTGGTTCTCCCCCGCCTCGTGCATCGCCGGGGGCACTCGGTCGAGATCGCGCTGGTCTCGGGCCGAGCGATGCTCATGCCCGGGGACCACGTCGAGCTCGACATCCGTGTCGGGGACGGATGCTCAGTGCGCCTGGTCGACATCGGCGGTCTCATCGTCTACGGGCGAGAGGAGGTCGGCCAGTCGCAGTGGCACGCGCGCCTTGACCTCGGCGCCGATGCTCACCTCGTGTGGGATGGCCTGCCCACGGTGGTCACCGACGCGGGCTCTCTCACGCGGTCGATGACCGTGCGACTGGGCGCCGGAGCATCCGTGATCGCCCGCGAAACGCTCGTCCTCGGTCGCTCCGGCGAGCGCGGCGGCGCGCTCACAGCCGATGTGGACGTGACGGATGCCGCGGGCCCGGTGCTGCGCGAGCGCCTGCAGGTTCGCGGCGACCAGCCCCGGCCCGGCATCCTCGGCTCACACCGCGTGGTGGATTCAGTCCTCTACCTCGGCGAGGGGATCGAGGCGCCGCATGTGCCAGGCGCTCTGCGTCTGGACCTGGAGCGCGGGGGCGCTGTGCTGCGCTACCTCGGCGACCATGCCCACGACAGCCCGCTCGAGCGCCTGCTACCGCTCGGCACGGCGCTGCCGTTCGCTCGGAGCGCCAGCGATGATCCGGGTCTCGTGTCTTATACCGAGACCGGCCGAGGCGATGCTGGTCGTCCGCGCTTGGGACGGTGAGTGTCGAGTTCAAGCACCATTGCGTGTGGGGCATGCGCCGCGAGTTGTGCTTCGACGTGATCGAGCCACCGAAGTTCCGCCTCGACGCCGAAGATCATCGATGCGGTGACAAGCGACCAAGCGAGCTCTTCCGGCCCGCCCACGACCTCGCCACCGAACGTCGAACTGCGCAGAAACTCGAGGCGCCCCCTCGATGCTCGTCGCTGCGTGCTGATGATCTCGAACGCATCGACTCCCGGCAGCGTGGCCGCGAGCGC